>JAFDDW010000290.1 GCA_019310665.1 Deltaproteobacteria bacterium | reverse complement strand
ATTAAACCCGGCAGATTTCGCAATCTCCACCTCACATTCATTATAATCTGTGCCTGCCCCATGAAATCTTTTTTCTTTTATTTCATCGGGGTAATCTGCGAAATCTGTGGATTAAAATCAAGCTGTAAACTAAATCAACCGTTTGAGTAAATCAAGGAACAGGTTAGCAATTTGTCAATTTCAAAGATCCCTTTGTTTTTTTCAAAATACTGCACTGATAAGTGAAGTTGACGTTTCGGAAGCCCACGAAGAAGAACTTGCAAAGCGCAGTGATCTCGAGGTCGTTATTGGAAAAAGGACGACGGGGTTTGACGCTGATGGTAATCTGCTGCCTTTTTCTGCCTAGCGGCTTAAACTTACTTCTTGGTTCAGAGATTAATAGATTTCAAAGGCAGGAATAGCCTTGGGCTATCACCGCTTAGGCGGGTAAATGCAAACTGTTCGTAGAATCCTTTGGCGTTGTCGTTAATAGCATCTACAACCATGGCATAGATTGCGATTTGATCACTGACCGCCAACGTGCGCTTGATTGCATCGGCCAGCAACATTTTTCCAACCCCTTGTCCTTGAGCAGCACTGCTAACCGCCAGTCTGCCGATCAGAGCGGCGGGCACTGGATGCTTAGGCAACTTCCGAGCCAGCTTTTCAGGTAATCGATTCAGTTCAATGGATAAGGTACTCAGGGTGTAGTAACCAATCACCGTCTTTGGATTATCTGGCTTGGTCGCGACGAAAACACGACTGATACGGCGTTTGATATCCTGCTTGGCTTGCTTTTTAAGGTAGCGATCCAGCGCTTCGATACCACACTGAAAGCCGGTCCTGTCATGTGTGGGGTTAAGCGGCTCTATAACCAGATTTTGAAAATCGGTCATTTGCTGACAACACGCTGATCATGTTCTTCAAGAGTTGCGGCCAGTTTGCGATTGAAACGTACCGGAGCCGCCAAAGCCTCGAAAAAGATCCTGGAATTTTTCGCGTTCAATGTCATAATCTCATGCTCCTGAACGGTTTTCTCGGCCTGCTCCAAGGCACTGGTTAGTATGAAATGACTAACAGTCTTACCCTCAAAACTGGCAGCACGCTCTATGAGGCTCTTTGCGCTGCTTTTCAGACGGAGGTTGATCCGTTCGTTTTCATTTTGAGTTGCGGCATCCATGGTAAATAATCCTTGAGTTTGTTTTAGTTATGCTGCGAGAAATGTACGTCAAAAAGGTGCCTTTGTCAATAAAAATGATAAGAATTCCCACAACTCAGAACGCTGAACCCAGAACCTCTGAACCCGTGAAGTCAAATCAATCGATTTGACAGCCGGTTTTCACCAAATCGCATGGGAAGTTTAATTGCCATGAGACTGAAGACGAAGGCGCTGCCGAAGGAACCAACAATCCATAGCCAGATTGCCGGCGACAGGGCCTTTCCTCGAATATCGGCCATGAAAAGATGATAAACCGGCCCGGCTTCGAGTAAAATAACCAGGCCGATGTATCCGGCGCATACGATCATAAAAGCCAGTCCACCGAAGCTGGTAACCGTCTGGGTCGGGTTTTCGGCTTTAAAATCGGGATAGGCAGCGCCAAAACCAATACCCAGGGCGACAATTCCGGGAACAAGAAAAAAGACGGTAACTGTGGACAGCGCCATCATAAAGGGGCTAACGGACAGCATCAGGTTGGTGACGATAATCAGGGCCTCTGTAAGTATCAGTAATGGGAAATAATATATAAAAAACTTTATCCACAAAAAGGCCCTCAGAGACAGGGGCGATGATTTGACCAGCCAGAACGCTTCCCTTTCCATGCTGACGGCCGGATAAGCGAAACGGGCGCATATGGCCGTGAGTACAAACAGTGCCAGTCCCATATTTAGAAATGAAAACAGATTTTGCAAATAGACGGTTTTGATCGGTGTTTTATCAAGGGGCAGCACTTTGAAATTGTAAACATATATCACCACCAGGGCCGCGATCAAAAAAAGTTGAGACCACTGGGTTTGATCCCGCAGAAATGTCTTGATTTCTTTTACCGTGAAGGATTTTACCGGTCCGGGTAAAAAATCGAATAATCGCCAGCCGCTGGCATTTCTCTTAAACAGCCGTACCGAAGCCGTTTGGGTTTTAGAAAAGCCTTTAAAATAAGTTGCTTCGGCGATCATGATCAGCACAAACGCGATTGCCGCTACGAAGCTCCAGGCGAGGGCGGTGTGAAACAACCCGGTTTTAAATGCGCCGGTAAGTCCGGCCACAATGCTGTCATAGGCCCATGTGCTGGGAAGAACCGGTGATTGTGGTGTCTGCAGGGAGCTGATATAAACCATGACCGTGTCGAATACTTCGGGGTCTACCAGCAGTTCCGGGCGCGATAAACGAATGGCCAGATAAATCACCACAAAGAACAAGATGCCCAGGAAAATAAAAATACTTTTCAGACGATTTGCCGGCATGATGATAACGGCCACCATGACCAGTATGGTGCTGATGGCCGAAGCATTAATGACCATCGCGACCAGTGCCAAGATGGTGTTGGCATAATAAAATACTTCGGTTTGATAAACAATTCCGTAGGCTAAAAAAACCGGCAGCGTAAAAATTACCACCATCCAGGCGCTGTCAACCGTGCTGTCTATCCAGCGCGAAATAAAGATTTTGTAGCTGGCAACCGGCATGGCATGCACCAGCTGCAAATCCCGTGAAAGATACAGTTTGGTCAGGGAAGTCAGGATGCTGCTGAAAATCAAAAGGGCGAATGAAACGATCAATATCATCGAAAGCAGTTTGTAGCCCAGAATGTTACCGATTTCCTCGATGCCCCTAAAGTAAGTTAAAACGCGCAAAGAGACGGCGAATATTCCTATCCAGAAAAGCAGGCCGATGATTCCGAATAAAAACAGCTTGAGGAGACCGCCGCGGGCGTTTTTTTTGAGGCTGCGGTTCGTAAGCGTCCACAATCTGGGTTTTAAAAGGGTCAGGATTTCATTCATGTTCTGCTGGTCTCTGGATTCTGGTTACTGGTCGCTGGTTTCTGGTCACTCGATACTGGATACTCGATACCGGTCACTGGTTTCTGGTTACTGGTCACTGGTTACTCGATACTCGATAAATATGGTGCAAGCCACCATGGTTAAGGCGCGCTGTAAGATTTAAAATAAGAAGTTTTCCTTACAAAAATCCGAAATCCGCAATCCCAAATCCCCAATCGAGACAATCCGAAATCAAAAGCCTCCGTCTTCTGCCTTCTGTCTTCTTTTTTTCTTTCCGAATTCCGCATTCCCAATTCCGAATTCAAATACCCCTGTCTTCTGACTTCTGTCAGTTAGCTATATTCGTCAGGTTCAGGAATACCCTCTCAAGGGCGGCATCGGCGGCATTGGCCTGCCGTCTGAGATCGGCAGTGGTTCCGCAGGCGATCAAATGCCCTTTGTTGATAACACCGATACGCTCACAGATCTCTTCGGCAATTGCCAGGGTGTGGGTCGACATAAATACGGTAACCCCTTTGCGTGCCAGGCGCTGAAAAAGATCTTTCACCATGATGATGGCCGCCGGATCGAGCCCGACCATGGGTTCGTCCACAATGATTACTTCCGGATCATGCAGCAGGGCGGCGGACATGATCAGACGTTGTTTCATGCCGTGGGAATAAGATTCAATCAATTCATCAGACCAATCCGCCAGTGAAAACATTTCCAAATTTTCCTGCGCCTTTTGGCCGAAAATATCCCCCGGCACACCGTAAAGATCGGCGGTGAACTTCAAAAATTCCATACCGGTCAGTTTTTCGTACAGATAGGGACGATCGGGAATAAAACCGATTTTGCCCTTGGCCTTTTCCGGCTGTTGCTGGATGTCGATGCCGGCAACCATGACGCTGCCCTCCGAGGGGGCCAGGATGCCCCCGATCATTTTTATGGTGGTGGTCTTGCCGGCACCGTTGGGACCGATAAATCCAAAAATCTCTCCTTTTTTTACAAAGAGACTTAAATCGTCCACGGCCTTAAAATCGCCATACTTTTTGGTAAGAGCTTTAAGTTCGATCATAATAAAATGCCTAAAATGCGCTAAAATGCCTAAGAAAAGAAATGCACTAAATTGCCTAAATTGCCTAAAATGCCTAAAGTAAATGTATCCTATCTATTTTATGAAAATAGAAACTCACGCTAAGTTGTCATTTCATTGGTCTGATTTCTGGCCTCCCATACTGCCAGCGTCAACGACTTACTTATACAAAAGAAGGAGCGAAGCGACACCATAATTTTAGGCACTTTAGTGCAATTTAGGCATTTCTTGGGGTA
>JAFDDW010000289.1 GCA_019310665.1 Deltaproteobacteria bacterium | reverse complement strand
ACTAAAATTTTTGAGCCTGATCCGGATCAATCATCCTGCGTGATTGTGTCCGATTCTGTCACAAGAATGTTGGATCAGGCCCAAAAGCTGATCGACAAACATCCGCACATCACCGCTGCCCGTGGCAGGCAGCCGGACACAGGCAAACTTGTCGGATTTTCGCCCGAAGCCGTTGATTTGCTTTGGGAAAGCCAAGTGTTTCGATGGATTGTGGTGGAGGCGGATGGGGCGGCGGGTCGGCCCCTGAAAGCTCCGGCTGACCACGAACCGGTGATTCCGGTCTGCACCAAACATCTGGTGGGAATAGTGGGACTGAATGCCATCGGCCGGTCTTTGGCAGATCCATGGGTATTTAGACCTGAACGTTTTGCCGAATTGACCGGCATTCCTCCGGGGTCGGACGTTACGGAGGCTGCTGTCGCGGATATTTTGATCCATAAAAACGGGATATTTAAAAACGCCCCTTCAAAGGTTGTGAGGATTGCTTATTTCAACCAGGCGGATGTGCCGGGAAACAGATCGGCGGGACAACGCATTGTGCGCCTGCTGGCCAAGAAAAGAAATACCGGATTAAAACGCGTCGTCATTGGTCAAACGCGGGCTGATTTTCCGGTTTTGGATATTTATGACCTGTAATAAACAAACGGATGCTCAGGAAACCTTCAGTGGCCGGATAACACCACTTTTACTGCTGACTTCCATCTTTTTTATAAATTTTTTGGCCCGGATTGTCCTGGCCCCACTAATGCCCAGCGTTGAATCCGACCTGGCCATAAGCCATGCCGAAGCAGGTTCTCTATTTCTTGCAACCTCCCTGGGATACTTTATTTCTCTTTTATGTTCTGGATTCATTTCCTCCCGCCTGACTCATAAACAGACCATTATTTTATCAGCGCTGGCTCTGGGACTGGCTCTTATATCAACTTCGTTCTGCGCGGGTCTGTGGTCAATACGCCTGGGGGTGTTTATGATAGGTATCGCAGCCGGCCCATACATGCCGTCCGCAATTGCAACCCTGACCACCTTGTTCAAGTCCCGCCAATGGGGCCGGGCGATTGCCATCCACGAGCTGGCGCCCAACCTCAGTTTTGTGCTGGCGCCCCTGATCTGTGAAGTGGTTTTATACTGGTATTCATGGCGGGCTGTATTTAAAGTACTCGGAATTGCGGCTTTGTTGCTTGCCCTTGTGTTTGCAAGGTTTGGCAGGGGAGGGGAATTTCAAGGTGAACCCGTTGGCTATGCCTCCTTTCGCAACCTTTTGTCGAAACCGGCTTTCTGGATCATGGTGATTTTATTCAGCCTGGGAATCAGCAGCACCCTCGGGATATACGCCATGCTGCAGCTTTATCTGGTGACCGAGCACGGTATGGAACGAAATTGGGCCAATACCCTTATCGCGTTGTCCAGGGTGGCAGGCATCGGGGTAACCCTGGCAGGAGGCTGGGCAACGGATCGCTTCGGCCCGAAAAGGGTTTTACGGATTGGATTTATGCTGACCGGAGTGATGACGATCTTTATTGGCTTAGCTTCAACATCATGGATCACCGCGGCGGTCTTTTTGCAGCCGGTCATGGCGGTTTGCTTTTTCCCCGCCGGCCTTGCCGCGCTGTCTATGGTCAGTTCGTCCAGAGAGAGAAATATTGCCGTCTCGCTGACGGTTCCCCTGGCATTTATGGTAGGCGGAGGAGCCGTACCCACCTTCATTGGCTTTATCGCGGATGTCAGTTCTTTCGGATCGGGAATTGCCCTTGTGGGAGGTGCTATCCTTATGGGCTCATTTATTTCAGGCTATCTTAAATTTCAGGGTCAAATCAGGGAATAGTTGTCTAAAGGTTCAGGGTTCAGCGCCGCCTCTGGCCGCGAGCGTCCAGTCAAATCGAAGAAGAACCTAATGAACATCGAATCCTCCAGAGGCGGACTATAAGCATCGAACGTCCAACACCCGCCTGCCATGCATAGTGTGTTGAGTTAGCGTAATCATTGAGTTATGAATTACAATTATTAAATTTGCCTCGCACCAGTTTAAAGGCATTGCGGGCAGGTCGAACGTCGAATAAATGAATTCTGCCCGTCGTGAGCTTTTGTGTCGAACGGCCTGTCGTGAGCCTCTGTCGTCGAACGGCCCGCCGTGAGCTTTTGTGTCGAACGGTCCATTTTAAAAAAGACTGAGCGAAGCGAAACCACCCTTCGACATTCGACATTCGATATTCTGCGGTTCTGCGGTTCGCTTTTAATGTAGTTTCATATGAGAGGTCCAGGGTTAAACCCATCCACAAGGCGGCGAAGCGTCCAATTTGATCGAAAAAGAGACTTCAGCCTTGCGAGATAAAAAAGCGAATTACCATGATTGTTCGCAAAATACCTTAGACTTGAAAGGAGTCGTTCATGGATCTTGAAATCTTTGAAAATATGGATGCACCGGACCTTCGCAAATATATCCAATTTCTTTTGTGGCATTATCGCGTTGTGGATGCTTTCTGGTACCTTAAAATAACCGAACGATTTGACGAATCCACCGCCGATCAACTCAATGAAAAAGTGTGGGGCCGGGTGGCGGCTATGGCGGCCAAAGATTTAGTTAAGCGATTTGAAATTAGTGATAAAGGTCTGAAGGGTTTTGTCACAGCCTTGCGCTATTTCCCCTGGTGTATTCTGGTTGGATATCAGATCGAACAAACCCCCGACGAGGTGCTTATATCAGTGCCCTCCTGCCCGACCCAGGTGGCACGCACCAAAAGGGGATTGAATGAATATGCCTGCAAAGAAATGCACCGGGACGAGTTTACCAGCTTTGCCCGGGAAATAAACCCGCATATTCAAATTGAGTGCCTGTTTGCACCGCCGGATCCCCATCCGCAAGACATGCATTGTCGATGGCGATTCTTCATGAAGTCGGAATTCTGATATCTGACCTCTGTCTTCTTACAAATAAAGGAGAGATATCCATGCCTCTCGCTTTCGAATCCCTCAGTCACGGCACCATCGCTTTCGGATTCTTCAATATCGAATCGGATATGCTGCTTTGTGACCGCTATTTTTTCTTTGCCGAAGATTTTTGCAGGAATGTAGGGGATATGGCCGAAAATGCCGGAGAGCCGTTTTATCGGGCTTCCTGGACGGTGCAGGTAATCGAAGAGGCGGAAGACATTGGCGATTTGATGGGAGCTATCCACGGAGTGCGTTTTACGGGTTTTATGGGAGAGCTTTATCGTCGCTTTCCGTTTCCGCGGCAACCACAAGAATTTAAACAGAACCCTGAAGGCGCCCAAACCCAATTAATGGTGACCGAGATTATATCAAGATACGGCCAAGCGCAGGAGATAGCGGTGGCAGCTGACCAAAAAACACTGGGGATTGAATTGGGCGCTTATCGCTTTAGCCGTATTCAGTTTCAAGAATTGTTAAAATATGTTTGGCGGGGTGGTTATCCGCGCTGGAAAAATGAGTTCAGACCTGCCTGTGTCCTTGAGATGAAAAACAAAGTCATGCTAAATCCTACTGGGGTGTTTAGCAATATTGATTTTAATGATTGAGATCTAAGAAAATGATTACAGCAGGAATTGATTGTGGTGCCAAAAACACCAAAACCGTCATTCTCAAAGACGGAGAGGTCATCGGTAAGGGCATGGTACTGACCGGTTTTGATCAGGAAAAGGCTGTTGAAGAATCTTTGGATATAGCCATCCAGGCCGCCGGTATTGTCAGAGATGATATCCAGCGAATTTGCGGTACCGGTTCCGGAAAAAATGCCGTTAAAATTGCAGACAATGATGTCAATGATATCAAGGCCATGTCCAAAGGCGCTATTTTTTTCTTTCCCAATGCCCGAACCGTGGCGGATGTCGGGGCCGAGGAAGGACGGGCGGCCAAAATCGATGAAAAAGGCAACCCGGTTGATTTTGCCATCAATGAAAAATGCGCCGCCGGTGCCGGGACCTTCATCGAAACCATGGCCCGGGCGCTGGAAGTGACCGTTGAAGAGATGGGAGCGTTGTGTCTCCAATCAGATAAAAAAATTCCCATGAATGCCCAATGCGTTATTTTTGCTGAGTCCGAGGTGGTCGGACTGATTCATGCCAAGACGGAAAAACAGGATATCAGCAAGGCGATTCACGATTCCATGGCCGGCCGGATCGGGTCTTTGATTCGCCGAATCGGCGTCAATCAGGATGTCGCCATGATCGGAGGCCTGGGATACAATCCCGGCTTTATGGCGGCCATGGTACGTGAGCTGAAAGTGGAAAAAATCTACGTTCCGGATGAACCGGAATATGGCGCAGCAGTGGGTGCGGCGGTTGTA
>JAFDDW010000288.1 GCA_019310665.1 Deltaproteobacteria bacterium | reverse complement strand
CCCATGCTCAGCCCGCAAGGGATCGGATTGGGTACATTGATTTCTTTCATGAAATTGGCCACGGCCCGGGCATAATCTTCGACCTTACCCTTACCCTCACCGTCGCTTTTTCCGTGGCCGGGCAGATCAATGGCCAGCGTATTCGCTCTGGCTGCAAGGCCCTCAACCTGCGCCTGCCAGAAAACACCCGAACCCCCTGCACCGTGAATAAAAACGATGGTCGATTTTTCCGGATCCAACGGCCAATCTCCCGCAAGATACCCGATTCCGTTAGTTTTCCGTTCCTGCATTTAAGTCTCCTTTTGAAATTCTCCATAAGTCTCTCTCGCATCAGAAATAGAAATATCCTTGTTTTCGTTAGTCCGCTATGCCCTATGCGCCCTGCGCTATGCGTATTTCCCGCGGAGAACGCCGCTCATCGGAATCCGCCGCAGGCGGACCGGATGGAAACTATGTGAAGGTAACCTGATTTACCATCTCCTTCTTCTGAATAATGCTTCGAACTTCTTTTTGAATGGTTTGGTCACCAATGGTTTCTATTTGTGAAACAAAGCAATCATCGTGATTCTTTTTGTATTTCCACTGCCTGATAAATCCCGGCACCAGTGCATAGGCAACACCGCCAACCCCGCAGCAGCTGGAATCTAAAACAGCATAACCAACAAAATACAGGATCTCCCGGCTGTCATAGGACATTCGAATTTCTTTATCGAACACATAATGTCCGCCAATGGCCGTGACTTCCTGGCCAAGATTCGGGTGGGTGAAGCCCTGTGGCTCAATAATAGCTTCCATCCGTATTTCCTCGCTCGGTTCTGTCGACTATATGAAAACGATAGAAAGGTGTCAATTCAGAATCCATACCGCTTTCAATAAATCCCAACTTAAATGTCTTGATGCATGGACATACATTTACTATATCCACCATAATCATTTAAAAAAGGTCCTCAGCCATGCGTATATACGCCGTAGCGGATATTCACGGGAAACCGGAAAAAATAGCCCTGGTTCGGGAGAAAACAGAGGCGCTCAAACCCGACGCTCTTGTTGTAGCCGGTGATATCACCAATTATTTCAATCCTGTCGATGTCATCGAGCAATTCAACCATATGCCTGCGCCGGTTCTGGCAATCCGGGGAAACACGGATCTTTCAAGGGTAGATCGCCTGTTGGATGACTACCCCAACACAACCTCGCTGCACCTGAGAGAACACAAAATTAAGGGAGTCGGATTTGTGGGGGTCAGTGGAACCATAATGGTGGATTTTGATCCGGATGGATCCTTTCGGGTCAAAATGCTGTAACTGTGGTTTTAAAAAGCTTTATAATGTGATAGGGTTCAACATTGACTAAACTTGAAAATAAGGCCTGAGTAAAATGACCACGCTATTTTTAAAGGATCTGGCAAAATCATATTCCGGCAGGCGGGTAGTCAATTCCGTCAATCTGCAGGTTAGAAGCGGTGAAGTTGTTGGACTTCTGGGGCCCAACGGCGCCGGCAAAACCACAACATTTTATATGACGATCGGTTTGGTAAGACCGGATGCAGGCAAAATCTTGCTTGACGATGAAGATATTACCGAACTTCCAATGTATCAGAGAGCCCGTAAAGGCCTCGGTTATCTGCCCCAGGAAACTTCTATATTCCGCAAGCTGACGGTAAGGCAAAATTTATTGGCGATATTGGAAATACTTCCCCTGAGTCGAGCCGAACGCGAGCATCGCGCAGAAATGCTCCTGGAGGAACTGGGTATTAAACATTTGGAAAAGCAAAAAGCCAATGTCCTGTCGGGCGGTGAAAAACGCCGCCTTGAAATATCACGCGCCCTGGCCACCAATCCTTCATTTATGCTGCTCGATGAGCCCTTTGCGGGCATTGATCCTCTGGCCGTCAATGATATAAAAAATATCATCAACCATCTTAAACGGCGTGGAATCGGCATACTCATTTCTGATCATAACGTTAGAGAAACCCTCGGTGCCTGTGACAATGCCTACATACTGGTTGACGGCCAAGTCCTGGAGTGCGGTCCCCCCGATCAGGTTGCTGCAAGCGAAGCCGTTTGTCAGGCCTATCTCGGCGACGAGTTTCAGCTCTAACGTCCGCCGTACGCGATGCTCGATCCTTGATGCTCGATACTCGATGACATTCTGACTGGTCCGTAAATGCAGAACATCGAGTATCTATTGGCCATTGCAACCAGACCTCTGATGCAAGATACTAGTAACCAGAGGCAAGTCCTCTTCCGGCAAAATAAAAGGCGCGCCTGATAGTATCAAGCGCGCCTTTTCTAAATTTCGGCAGTCTGTTAGGCGACCGTTACGTTTACCGCTGAAGGCCCTTTGGGACCATCCTCGATGTCGAAGGTGACTTTGTCACCTTCCTGCAGGGATTTAAATCCCGCTCCATTGATACCGCTGTGATGAACGAATACATCCGGTCCGTCCTCTTGCTCGATGAAGCCGTATCCTTTACGCTCATTAAACCATTTGACAATACCATTTGCCATTGTGGCACCCTCCTTGAACTAGAATTGCTCATGGTCCCATACTTCAGGTTGCCGCGCCGACAAATAAATCTTTCCTTCAGAATGAAACCGGCCGTCCGATAAAGACCGGCCTTTAATGATTACCACGATATTATCCTTTTTTCATTTAAAAGCAAGTGATTTGTTTTCACAATATGAGTGATTTAATAAAATCAAGCAATTGGTTGAGGTTCTGGCAGGGTCTGACTTCATGGCAGTAGGCCTGATAGGTGCGCATTTCGCTGTCACCTGTATACCAGAAATAAGGGGTTTCCGGATTCAGCCAGATAACGCGACGGCTCCTTTCCCGCATCGCGTCTAATATCTGTTCTTCAGGGTTGCTGTAATTGGATCGGCCGTCGCCGATAATAATAAGGGTGGTCTTCTTGTTGAGAATGTCCATGTAATTTTTTTTAAATTGTCGAAACGTCAGGCCATAATCGGTAGCGGCATTGTATTCGATATCCGCTTCTTTAAGAATCTTTTCAATAGCCTGGTTGATTTCGTGGTCTTCAAAAATATTGGTTACCTCATCCAGTCCGGCAACAAAAACAAAACTACGAACCTGGGTAAAGCAGTCCTGGAGTGAATACAGCATGTTCAGCATGAACCTGGCTGCAGACCAGACCGAGCCGGAGACATCGCACAGGGTGACAATTTTGGCTTTGCGCGGGGGCCTGTTTCGAAAAAAAAGCTCCATCGGGATCCCCTGGTAACCGGCGGCCCGGCGCAAAGTTTTTTTAACATCCAGTACTCCCCTGCTCTTCCTGGCATGCCGCCGTCCGAGGGTGTCTTTAAGCCTGCGAACAAGCTGCTCTATTACCTCGCGCATGCCTTCAACTTCCTTCTTGGTCAAAGAAGCAAAATGGATTTCTCCCAACCGGTCCAGATGCTGGCGGTGGGAGATGGTCTTTTTCGTAAGGTCTTCAAAAGGCCGGCGGGCACTAGTAAGCAACCGGCGGGCACTTTCCAGACGGGCATCGAAAAGGGCCTTTAAATCGCGACGGATTTCCCAAGGCAATTGATCCCGCTGATTGGTGAGATACTCTGCCAGCGCATCTTCGGCAGCGTTTAGCTGCAGCATCAAGGCCAGGCGCTGAATCATAGGCCCCAGGTTGGAACCTGTTCCTCCGACCCTTCCGTTTCCTTCGGCAAATCCCGGCTGCATTTGCTCTAAAAAAGACAGGGGATCGCCACCTAAAAAATCAAGCACCGCCTGGGAAGCGCCATCGTCATCCTGCCGGGAGGTTAAAGATTGAAGGGTGTTTTGAATCTGTTCGGAAAGCGGGTCTGCCTGCGCAATGTTGGACTCCTGACGCAGCTCGTGGAAGAATAGATCATAAACCCGATTGAAATGAAATTGTTCCCGCCGACTTTTGGCAAAATTGGCCCGCAACACGGCGGCAAACTGAGGTTCATCCAGGAAATCAACCCGTTTTAAATGATCGAGGCAGTCGAGCACTTCAGAGGTTGAAATCCTGAGCCCTGCCGCCCGGGAGCAGGAGATGAATCTTAATACCAAGTTGACCATATTATCGATGCCTTAAACTGCTCGCTTATATTGCCAATCTACCACATCAATTTCTTAAATCCCAAATTCCAAGCATCAAATTACAAATAAATCTCAAATACCAATGTTCAATGACCAAAACAGAGCGTTACCAATCCCGCCTTTCCGATGTTTGGGATTTTGAATTTTGGTCATTGTGATTTGTTTGTTATTTGTGATTTGTGATTTGGAATTTATATCTTCCCGAACCGATGGTATTTGG
>JAFDDW010000287.1 GCA_019310665.1 Deltaproteobacteria bacterium | reverse complement strand
ACCTGTACCAGATCCGCCGGGGTGTCCACATTAAAGACAAAACTGTTTAAGGCATCCAGTTTTTTCTGGTCAAGTTCGTTTTGAGGAATATTTTCCCCCAGAGACCTCATGATCTTGATGGTTTCCGCAATTGCAGGCACGGATTGATCCCCTTTACAGCCGATGTAACCGAACAAAACACCGGCTGACCATTTATAGGTCTCGTAAAACCCTGCGGAATACACCAATCCGAGATCATCCCTCAAGCGCTTATACAGCAATGAATCGTTGCCGCCGAAAATTTGCACCAGCAGACTTATCTTCCAATAATCCGGATGGGTGCGTTTGACGCTTGGCAGACTCAAGGTGATCTGGGATTGCACCTGACCCGGTTTGTGGATCAAGGCTGCCACTGCCGGTGTTTTTTCAGGATCAGCCAGTCTTCGTGTGGGTGCCTTTATTTGCGGCAAGGCCTTAAAGAATTGCCCCAAACCGGATAAGACTTTCGCTTTGTCGATATCCCCGGCCACAGCAGCCACCATGTTGGAGGGAACAAAGTAATCCGCTAGAAATTGCTTCAAATCTTCTCTGGAAATGGTTGGTATGGTCTGCAAGGCCATCAGCGGATCGCGCCCATAAGGATGGCCTTTAAAATGCCAGATCTCCCGTTCCCTTGCCGCCACGGCCCGGGCCTTACCCCCCTGACGTTTAAGGGCAGTTAATTCCTGGGTTTTGACAATGTCCAACATGCGGGTATCAAACCTGGGCCGCGTCAATATTTCCTGTAATATATTTAAGCCGGCCTGCCAGTCATCCTTGAGCACGGAAAGATGGATAACGGCTTCCTCCTCGTGAACCGCGACACTGATTTGAATCGCATTTTCATCCAGCACCAGAGCCAGTTGAGCAGGCGAATAGGATTCGGTGCCGCCTCGAATAATGCTGCCATTGAGCAGGGACGTTAAACCCAATTTAGAATCATCAACATCCACGGATCCGGATTTGACCAGCAGGGCCAGATCCACCAGCGGCAATTCCCTGTCCGCCAGGTAAAATAATTTGGCCCCGGCAATCTCCATAGTGTCCGCCTGGGGGTATATAATTTTTTCGGGTTGGCGATGAAAAGAGAGGGGGTGCTTCCAGCCGACCGCTGTCGGATAATTCGAAATATTATGGTCGTCATGCACGAGGTTCGCTTTAGCGGCAGCGCCGCCGGTGATCGAACGCACTTCAGTGTAACTTTCAGGGGGATGCTCTGGTTTACCGCCGGGAATGACGTACACGCTGGTCTTGTTTTCAGGGCGGATATACTTATTGGCTGCCGCCATAATATCTTCCGCGGTGACGGTATCGAGTTTTTCCAGATAATTCATCAGATATCGCCAGCCGACCTGAACCTCAAGGGTGGCCAGGGTCCCGGCCAGACCTTCATTGCTGCGCATCCGGTCAATAAAATCACGCTGATTGAGTTTTTTAATTCTTTGCAACTCGTTATCCGAAACCAGCTCGGTTTTCATTTTCTCGACTTGGGCCAGGAGCAACTCTTCCAGCTCGACGCAAGCGTCAAGATAGGCTCGCCGTTTTTCTTCATCGCCGGCCCCTTCCTTTTTAACAATTTGTGGTTCGTTGGGCGATCCCCCCAAAATGATCATGCCGGCGTATCGATTGTCAGGATTGTAAGACCAGGCTGAATGCGCCAGACCTTTATAAATGATTTCCTGGTTCAGGCGCGAACTGCGGCCATGACTTAATATCATGGTCATGGCATCTAACGCATAAAAACCTTTTGTATCCATGCGGGCACCATGGAAACCGATTCTGACAAGTGGGGTGCGGGCACCTTTCAAATACCGGATACTTTCTCTTGGACCCTGCTGCTCAGGTTCCCGCGTAACCGTTTCCGGGGCTCGTTCCCCGGCCGGATACCGTTCGAAATAAATTTTAGCCAGCCGTCTGGCCTCTTCCAGGGTTATATCACCGACCAGAACACAAACCGCGTTGGTCGGATTATAGTAGGTTTTATGAAAGGCAATTGCATCCCGGGTGCTGTATTTTTCCATATCCGCTTTCCAGCCGATGGTCGGATTGCGGTAAGGGTGTGCGGAATAAGCCGTTGTGTTAAGATCCAACCAGGCCGCACCACCGGGGTCATTGATATAACGAAACGCCCATTCGCGCTGAACGACCTCCTTTTCAACGTAGAATTCGCGCCAGGCAGGTTCAAACAGTTGTTCACTGGTAATCGAAAACCACTGCTCCAGCATATCGGACGGTACGGAGGCCAGGTATTGGGTCTGATCCTTGGTTGTAAAGGCATTGACGCCCACAGCACCGTTTCTGCCCAGCTGAGAAGAAAAGGCCTGGGGCACATAGATTTTTTGTACTTCCCGGCGTAGCGTGTCCATTTCGGCAATTTTTTTGTTGATGAGTTCCGTGTTGGGCTGGCGTTTGCTTTTTTCTTCTAAGACCACCTGGTAGGCCGCTTCGATCCGGGTCTGCAGTTCCTGATCCTTCTTGTAGTCAAGGGAGCCAAAATTCTTAGTGCCTTTAAACATCATGTGCTCCAGCAAATGGGCAATGCCGGTTTTGCCGGTCTCTTCAAGCGCCGAACCTGCACGAATCGCCAGGCGGATAGCCACCTGGGGCGTTGCCGGCCGTTCGACCACCAAAAACAACATACCGTTTTCAAGCTGAAACGTTTTAACGTTGATGTTTATGTCGTAAGCCGTATCCGCAGCAGCATAAACATCACCGGCAAAAATAAGTGATAATAAGGTTAGGATAAGAATTTTAAACATTCGCATGGAATAAGCCTCCTTGGGTTAGGGACTAAGTTAGGTCCGAATGTGCTCATTTGCAAGTAATGGTATCCCAATTGAGTTGAAATCCCATTGGGAAATATAAAATGAGGTTGTCATCGAATTCTAATAGCGATGAGAATGCCCATACGCATTTCCTTGATGTCTCGGACCCATTGTTGTATTGCTTCAATAGCGGCGTGGACTAACAGATTGAGGCCTGCTTCACGATTCATAATGTTTTTTGTGTATTTTGTGGCCAAAAATTAAAGCACCAACACCAAATTCCAATTTGTATTTGTATTTTCGGTCATTGGATACTAATCTTGAATTGGTTGATACCTGAATTTTAGAGCAACAATTAGCGCTCCAAGTCCATTTTGGTAACTGGATCTCGAACTTCACTGAGGGCTATTTGCATGCAAAATTCAGGTGATAAATGCACCTGATATAGCGAGGATGGGGAAAAAATGGTTAGCGCAATTGTAATGGCCGGTTATAACAATAAGCGGGAAGTAAAACGTTACAGCCGTATCGTGGCGGAACATTACGGAGAGAAATTTATAGAGACAGGCTACAAGCCATTGCGAGAATTTTTCTCTGTTAAAAACGGCAGGCAAGTCCGCAAGCCCCTGATCCAATATACTCTTGAAAAACTTTTTGCAAACGAATTCATTGATGAAATCGTGATCGTCGGCCACCAGATGCTGCTCGAGCAAAGGCTGGGCGAATTTATTCAACAATTTGAAAAGCCCTGCTGCATCGTGAACCAGAGCTCAAAAATACCGGATGATGTTATTCGCCGTTTTAATATTGTCCCCAGAAAAGTTAAATACACCCCCATCGCAGGGAATTTGATCAAAGGTTACGCGGCCAGCAAGGCCTGCCAGGAAAAGAAACATGCATTATTTGTGGCCTCGGACTCGCCCTTGACGACCAACGAATTTGTTAATCGTTTCCTGGAGGTGGGGCAGCAGTTAAAGGATAAGGCGGCTATCATTATCCCGGCCATACTGATTGATGAAGGAAAGGATATGCTTGGCAGACCGCCTTTGCGCCTGATCAATGACTCTTCATTTAAGCTTAGCGACAAAAAAGACGGCTACGGCCGACAGGGTTTTCGGCTTTCCGGATTGATCTTTGCCAATCCGCATATGTTTGATATTAATACGGCCAACACGGCCTACAACCTTCGCAAATGTCTGAACCCGACGGTGCAACTAAAACTCTTCCAGATTACCCGCAACCAGGGCTATCCGAATGTATATTCAAAGTATTTTTTGAGAAAGGATTTAAGTATCAAAGAAACCGCGAATATCCTGGGGGCCTTTTTCAACGGCCGGCTGGAACTCATTCCCATGACGGGCGTAGAAGCAACCTATGATTATGACGGAACCGATCAGGAGTATCGCATGATAACCAAGGTGCTCAAAGCAAATGAAGGGAACAAGTCTTAACAACCTGCAATCCGGATTAAACGAAAGAATTTAAGATAGACGCTGAAGACCGCCTCGACGCCAGTAGAAGTCA
>JAFDDW010000286.1 GCA_019310665.1 Deltaproteobacteria bacterium | reverse complement strand
GTGCTGAGCAGGGCTTCGATCTGGGCGACTTCAATGTGCTGGCCTTCGCCATAGCGCTCACGGTGATACAAGCCCATTTGAATCGCAAATGCACCAAACAGGGCCGCATTAATATCGGCATAGGCCTGCTGCATGCCCAAAACACGTTCGCCTTCATACCCGATCAAGCTATCCAGACCCGCCAGCCCTGCCAGCGAGGGGCCATAGGTAACCACATCGGCTAACGGTCCTTCACGGCCGACACCGGGAAATGAGATCTTGATAATGTCCGGTTTGATTTTTTTTAAATCATCATATTCCAGAGTAAACCGCTTCATTACGCCCGGTGAAAAATTGTCTACCACGACATCACTGATGCGAACCAGCTGCTTGATCAGGTCAACGCCCTGGGGAGTTTTTAAATCTAATAGGATACCCAGTTTATTACGATTGATGCTGTGAAAAAGTGGATCCATTTCCGGATCCCTGGCCAGGTTATCGGGGCCGAATCGAACGGGGTCAGGACGTTTGCGTGTTTCCACTTTAATAACCTCGGCGCCCATGTCCGCCAAAAGACAGGTTGCCCGCGGTGCCGCCGCGGCCCATCCGAAATCAATCACCCGGTATCCTTCAAGTGGCAGATTGCTCATTATCTTAACGTCTCCGAATTTCTAAATAATTGAGATCCGATTTCAGGATGCCTCAAAGTTAATTTAGCAGGTTTCACGTCTCCGGCCAGTAAGCCTACGGGCTGGAAGGTTTTTAGCACCGCCACTACCTCATATGAAACTACACAAAGATAAAAAGCGAGCCGCAGAACCGTAGAATGTCGAATTTCGAATTTCGAATGTCGAAGGATGGAATCGCTTCGCTCACTCTTTTTATAAAAATAGATAGAATACATTAATTCGATGTTCGATGTTGGACGTTCGATGTTCAATAGTTTCTTTTTCGATTAGACTGGCCGCTTTTCAGGCCAGAGGCGGCGCTGACACCTGACACCTTCAGCTTCGGACAACATGTTGTCAAAACAAACCCGATAAGGGCCTACAATTGGCGACCGACGAGAGCACCTTCATATATAGCCTGTCGAATATTGTTGGGTTGTCGACAATCGCCGATGGGATGAAATTCTATTTCCTCATTTTTCAAAATGTCTACCAGACTCCGCTCCGGCGTTGCACCCAGTGCCAATACGATGGTTTCGGCCTCCAGCGTGCGCTCCTCACCCGAGTCTCTTTGAACGACTTTAACGCCATCGCCGGTAAGCCCCTCGACTTTGAAGCCGCTCAAGAGGCTCACCCGGCACTCCTGCAAAGATTCCAACAATCCTCTTCTGTTCGTGGGCTCACAGTCCTCGGCCATATCAGCACCGGGACGCATTTTGATCACGGATACGAGGTTGCCCTGGTCCGCCATAAATTCAGCAACCTCGCAGCCGAGCATATTTCCGCCGATGACGACCACTTTCTGAGCCACAGGCTTAACCTGCCCCCCCAGAATATCCCAGGAGCTTACGACCCGTTGATCGCTAGTGTCAATAAAATCAGGCTCCTTTGGTATGGCCCCTGTCGCCAACACCACAGCATCCGGGCCTTCGCGGTCGATCATTTCCGGCGTGACGTCAACGCCCAGATTGACTTTCACGCCCTGCTTTTCGAGCTGGGTGGCCAGGTAGTCCCGAATCCACAGCAGCCGCCGCTTGCCGGGAGGAGCGGCAGCCAGCAGAAGTTGCCCGCCGAGTTCCTTGCCCCTGTCGTACAGCGTTACCGCATGCCCCCGTAAAGAGGCAATTCTGGCGACTTCCATTCCGGCCGGCCCCCCGCCAATAACCATGACTTTTTTCTTTTCACTGGCAGGTTCCAGCTGGGTCCATTCTCTTTCTCTGGCAAAAACGGCATTGACCGAACAACCGTGGGGCCAGGTAAATTTGCCGCCTTTCTGGTATAGACATTCGCCGCATGAGACACACCGTCGGATATCCTCAACACGTCCTTGCCGTGCTTTTCGGGGCCACTCGGGATCAGCCAGAAACGACCGGGCCATCCCGAGAAAATCAGCGACACCATCGGCGACAATTTTGTCGGCCCTATCCGGATTGCGGTAACCCCCGCCGACAATAATGGGGATATTGAGCTCTTTTTTCACGGCCTCAAACAGGGGGCGCTTGAAATCCTCATCCATGCGCATGATGTCATTGGACAGGTGCTGGGTCTCATGACTGCCGGCCGAAACACTGATTACATCAGCGCCGGCTTCTTCAAGTATCCTGGCCACCTTGGGAGATTCCCCTAAATCAATACTGCCCTCAATAAAATCGTCAGCGCTAATGCGCACGCCCACCGGAAAATCATCGCCGACCATGCGCTTGATTTGTTGAATCAGCTTCACGATAATGCTGGTACGGTTCTCCAGACTTCCGCCGAATTCATCGGTTCTCAGATTAAGCTTGGGGGATAAAAAGCCACTTAAAAGATATCCGTGGGCGGCATGGATTTCGACCATGTCGTAGCCGGCCGTTTGGGCCTTGAGCGCACCCTGACCAAACTGCTCAAACATATCGTAAATTTCATCCCGGGTGATCGGTCGGGGCTTGCAATAGGCCGTCCCATCGCAGAAGAATTGCTGAACATCCGAAGCGGCAACACTCAGGTGAACGGTTTGGCCGCCGATATGTCCAAATTGAATGGCTACTTTAGCGCCATAAGCATGTATGGCTTGAACCAAATCGCAATGTCCGGGAAGGTAGCGATCATCACCGATATTCAGTGATGCCGGCGTATAAAACTGATGCCCGGGAGGAAATACGCGGGTTGAGCCCAGAATAATTAGCCCGACGCCCCCTTTGGCCCGCTCCGCATAATAATCAATTGTTTTTTGGGTGACTTCCCCATTAAATCCTTGAAACTGCCGGGCCATGGGTAACATGACAATCCGGTTTTTTATTTCAAAATTTCCAATTTGCCCTTCTGAAAATAAATGCGGAAAGTGCTTGGCAGACATGCTGATCTCCTTATAATGTTTTTTCGTTACTGGTCTACCTGAGGAAAACACCGTCAGGATCGAATGATCGCAGCAACTTTAACTCCTCCGGCGTCGGGGCCCTCATTTTCTCTAATTGAGGCGCCGTGTGCAGTTCCCAGCCGCAGGCACCCGCAATCTGGTTGACCCGCTCTTTTTCCTCAGAACCATCAGGCTTGGGGTAATATCCCTTCAGGATAAACCCAGAGTCGTTTTTCACAAACAGTCCTTCATTAGTGGCAAGGGTACTCACGTGTGTGCCCGGACAAGTGATATAGCGCACCTTTTCAACGAAGCGGTTTGCTCGATGCAGCGCAACGACGACCACTTCCTGGGCGACACTGGCGATATCGTTGCCGCCCCCCGCGCCAGCAAGATAAATATCGTCCCCTTTGCGGGACCGAATAATCGTGGAGTTGATATTTCCGTTTTTATCGATTTGACCGGCGCCCAAAACTCCCAGACACTTGCTGTTGACACCACCGACGCCGACCCCATGCAGGTCTAAACTGTCTGAAATCATCTTGGCGGTCGCCATATTGGCAGCGCTGATCAGCAAAGGATCCCCCGGGCAGGGCTGATATCCAATGCCGGCGGCTATCAAATCTACATGATAATCCTGCTCTTTTAAAAAATAATAGGCACACCAGCCGGCCAACCCGGATAAACCAATTCCGGCGAACATGCTCTTATACTGATGCGCTAAAATAATATCTTTAATTATGCGAGCGCCGCCAATGATCGCATACTCGCTGGCGGTAGCCTCCTTTTGGTCAGCCGGTGCGGTCGCCGGCACTTTTTTCTCATTTGCTGAAGCCTGGCGCTTTGCGCCGCCCGTCACATCCTGAGCCCGCCTTTCCCCGAGCTTCTGCAGATAGGCGTCGTGTGAGGAGCAATCCAGAATCCAATCCTTTACCCACCGACTGTAGGTATCGGCATCTTCAGTGGCCTTACGAAAGGCTTTTAAAAACGCGTAATCCAACTCATAGCCTTCAAACTCGGAAAGGCTTTGGGCGCTCATATTCTGGGGGTGTGCCCCGCGGGGGGCCACGCAAACGGCGTTAACTAAACTCCCAGGGACCTTCACCAACATCGAGTGGTTCCTGATAAAATCCTCACCGACAAGTTTCTCAATGCAGACAATGATGCCGTTTCTGCTTGCTTTGGCAGCCCAGGCGTCGCGAGGGGGTGCGGAAAGGATTACATAAAGGATTACATTGCCCATGGGATCCGCGGCCCATCCATGAATGATGGATATGTCCGGGCATAAGGATTTAATTAACCCGATCTTCTCCCCGCTCCCAAAAACGTCGTCCACAACCCGAATGGCATGTTTATTGTCATCTGCCAGGCTGCTGCCGATGACAGAGCGTGTCGGAATAAAGGGAAGGTTCAACGCGCCGGCCATCAGCGCCTGGGTCAAGGAAAGCATCGACCAGTTTTCAAGCGCACAGCTGTTTTCATTAAACGCCCGCTGAATGACCGGATTGGGGTAGGGCCGTGGATAGATATCGGCGCAGGTGGCAAAAATCAGCTTTTTTACCAGACCGCCATGAATCAGGCTCAAGGCGTGATG
>JAFDDW010000285.1 GCA_019310665.1 Deltaproteobacteria bacterium | reverse complement strand
ACCGATAAGAAAAGCCGCGGCCCGGCTGTGATCAGCAATCACCTTCATGGCCACAGCGGTCTCCGGAGATTCGTCCAGACGCTTTTCGGCCAGATCTTCGGTCTTTTCGATGATGGGCCGAATAAGGTCGGTGTCATAATTGGTGGGAACGTCCTGAATAATTGTCACCATGCGCTCTAAACCCAGGCCGGTGTCAATACTTGGTTTCGGCAAGGGCGTCATCTTCCCGGAAGCATCACGATTAAACTGCATGAACACCAGGTTCCATATTTCCAGGTAGCGATCACAGTCGCACCCGGCGGTGCACTCGGGCCGTCCGCAGCCGTATTCTTCACCGCGATCTATCAGGATTTCGGAACAGGGTCCGCAAGGCCCCGTATCTCCCATGGACCAGAAGTTATCTTCTTCACCCAATCGAACAATGCGGTCTTGGGGCAGCCCGATATTTTTATGCCAGAGGTCATAGGCATCATCATCATCAAGATAAACCGAGGCCCACAACTTGTCCGCCGGCAAGCCATATCCATTGGTCAAAAGGTCCCAGGCAAACTCTATGGCACCCTCTTTGAAATAATCACCAAAGGAAAAATTGCCGAGCATCTCAAAAAAGGTATGATGCCGGGCCGTATAGCCGACGTTTTCCAGGTCATTGTGTTTTCCTCCGGCGCGAACGCATTTTTGCGAGGTGGTTGCCCGTAGGTAGTCTCTTTTATCCTCTCCCAGAAAAACACGTTTGAATTGCACCATTCCGGCGTTGATGAACAGCAGCGTGGGATCTTCCTGGGGAACCAGCGAGGAGCTGCGGACAATCCGATGGTTATGTTTTTTAAAATAGTCAAGAAATTGCGTTCGTATATCGTTTCCTGTCATTAATATCTCCGTTACGGGTTACGGGTTGCGCGTTGCGGGTTACGGGTTGCGCGTTGCGGGTTGCGGGTCTTTCGATTGGGGATTTGGGATTGTGGATTTCGGATTTGTCAGGTCTTTGTGACGTGATCCGCAAACTTTTCCTTAATTCAACCTTCCACTTTCTTCATTCCCTAAAATCTAAAATCTAAAATCCGAAATCCGCAATCCGATATCCGAAATCGTCTACTTTGCCTTCGCCACAACCTCTTCAGTTTCCTTTTTGTCAAAACCTAATGCCGCTCTGCATTTTTGATAAATTTCATCGCACATGTCCTGGTTTTCAACCAGAAAGCGTTTGACGTTTTCACGTCCCTGCCCGATCCGTTCGCCCTGGTAAGAATACCAGGAACCGCTTTTGTCGATGATGCCCTCATTGGCACCCACGTCAATCAGGTCACCGGTTTTAGAGATGCCCTCCCCGTAGGTAATATCAAATTCTGCTTCCGTAAACGGCGGTGCCATCTTATTTTTAACCACTCGCACCCGGGTTCGGTTCCCCACAACCTCCTGCCCATCCTTGATGGCTCCGATACGCCGAATATCGAGTCGGACCGAGGAGTAAAACTTCAGTGCATTGCCACCGGTGGTGGTTTCCGGGTTGCCGAAAACCACGCCGATTTTCATTCGAATCTGATTAATAAATATGACCGTAGTCATGGTTTTTCCGATCGAACCGGTTAGTTTTCTGAGGGCCTGGGACATAAGTCTGGCCTGCAGGCCCATGTGCGAATCGCCCATCTCGCCTTCAATCTCAGCTCGCGGTACCAGGGCTGCCACGGAATCAATTACCAGGATATCGATGGCCCCGCTTCTAACCAGCATGTCGGCAATTTCAAGGGCCTGCTCCCCGGTATCCGGCTGTGAAATCAACAACTCATCACAGTTGACACCCAAACGCTTGGTGTAGCCGATGTCAATCGCGTGTTCGGCATCGATAAAAGCCGCAATGCCGTCATTTTTCTGCGCCTCTGCCACCATCGATAAAAGCCGCAATGCCGTCATTTTTCTGCGCCTCTGCCACCGCATGCAGGGCCAGGGTCGTTTTACCGGAGGCCTCCGGCCCAAAAATCTCCACCACCCGGCCGCGGGGTAATCCCCCGATACCCAGGGCTTTGTCCAGGGACAGGGAACTGGTGGAAATAATCGGCCAATCGGTCACCGGCCGGCTGCCCAATTTCATGATGGCACCTTTGCCGAACTGACGCTCCACCTGCGTCATGGTAGATTCCAGGGCTTTTACTTTATCTTCTGAAACAGCCATAATTACCTCCCGTTTGGAATGACGAATGTCAAATGTCAAATGTCGAATTAAGGAATGCTATCATTAAAAATCAAAACGATGGTACGAATCGCCCTTTCAAACTGACGTTTTTATAATTTTTATTGTCGATTGAATATTTAAGGTCCGCCTCTCTCCGAGCTGTGAGCTCTACAAGCAGGAAGCCGGCCTGTAGGCCCTACGGGCTGGAAACGGAGCTGGAAGCCCCGGCGGATCAATTTTATAAAAACCTATTAAAAAAATGACGGAGCGAAGCGACTTCCATAAATCGTCATTCTTCATTCGTCAATCGACATTCAAAGGTCAACCTGCTTCAATTTAGAATAAACGGCGCCCGACGGTTTCAAGTCGCTTTTATACAAAATAATCTGATTAAATCTAGCGTCGTCTGAGCGAAGCATTGCATATTCATTCAGCATTTGACGGACCAAGGCCTGGCTGGCGGCTTGTTTGATACGCCCCAGCGTCAAATGGGCTTTGAACGATCTTTTTTCTTTTGGAAATCCCACGCCGGCAAGTTTTTCCTCCAGCCTGCCCTGCAAGGCTAAAAGCGCTTGGATATCACCGCCAAATCCGAGCCAGATGACACGGGGCCGTTTTATACCCGGGAAAACACCGATACCACTGACAGCCAGTTTCAGCGGTGAAGAGCCAATGACGGCTTCAGCCATGGCATCGCCGATTTTATCAATACCGCCCGGCTCGATATCTCCTAAAAATTTGAGGGTCAGATGGATATTTTCGGGGCGCACCCAGCGGGCGCGAAGCTTCAGCAGTTTTAATTCTTGCTGCACTTTCTGCAACAGCGAGATTATCACCGGCGGCAGCTCAAATGCAATGAAAGTGCGTATGGACTCGGGCATGCTATCAACTGTATTGAATATTTAATCTTCAATTTATTTTATCCCCGGCCCCCTCACTTACTGGGCAACGTAAACTGAGGTTCCCCTAAATTAAACTTTCCCTGGGAAATCTTTTTCTTCAAAATTTCGGCGATTTCGCGGGCCTTAACCAGGCTGGACAGAGGAACGGTAGGAACCTCCTGCCCGTTGAGCTTGATAGAACCGCTTTTAAGCTCGGCGTAACTGACCTGTCCGTAGCTTTTGGAAATACCGTTGGGGTAATCGTGGCCGTAGTCGATGATTTGGGTAACGATATCTTCATCGGAGATGCCTGTATGGCCGGCAATTTCTTCATTTAAAATGGGAATCGGGATTCCCAGCCCTACGGCAAGCGAACATCCATAACCCTGCAAGCTCACCCCCACCAGCCATTGCGGGCTCATCTTTTTCAGATCCCCCATCACCCAGAGTGTGCCGGCCGGTGATACCGGAATCCCCTTTTCGTTTCTTTTGACCGCTGGTTTGTGCTGGGTGCCGGACCAGGTCACATACCCTTCGCCGCCGCCCAGAAAGACCCGCGTGCCCAACCCGATGGTTTTATAGTAAGGATCGTTAAACAGGGGGCTCAGTTGGCCGGCGGAGCAGTAATTGGCATTGGCGCCTTGGGGTTTCAAGGTGCCCATATAGGTATAGATCGTTTTTTTGGTGAAATTAACCGCACAGTTGTAATTCTGATAACCGTTTCTCGGATTGCAGAGGGTCGCCTGCGGAAGTGTGCGCAGGGTTATTTCTTTTTCCACCAGACGGTTGGGGTAACAATCGGTGCCGTAGCCCGTGGCTTTAAGAGATACTTTCTTACCGGCCACCAAATCCTGGATGACATGGCCCCCTCCGTAGCTGAATTCCCCGGGATAAACCTTATTCAGGGGGTCATCCTCAACGACTTCTGTTGCCCCGATGTAACAGTCTACAGCTGCCACACCGGCGTATGCCGGAACCCTGTTCAACCAGACCTTAGAAGCTTTTATGGTGGGCACCGAATGGCCAAAATTGATAAACGCGCCGGATGAACACATGGGAGCGAAGGTTCCGGTGGTTACCACATCTACCTGGTGGGCGGCTTCGACAGGCCCTTCGTTTTTGACGATATCAATCATCTCCTCCGCCGTGACGACAACAACGGCACCGGTTTTGATTTTTTCGTTGATTTCCCCGATGGTTTTGCTGACTTTATGCTTTTTCATAACCTATCACTCTTTTTTAGAAATGGATTTGGCCCACTCAATTTTTGATAACACATTGTTTTGAATCCATTTCTTATCCCACCATTCAACCGGATTGACGAAGGTTTGGTCAATCAGCAGGCTGAAGTGGAGATGATCTCCGCCGGCCATTCCGGTGCTGCCGGTGCGACCGATAATATCGCCCTGGGACAGTTGATCCCCAATCTTGACAGCGATGCTGCTCAAATGGGAGTACATGCTGAACAGGCCGAAACCATGGTCCAAAATAATTGTTTTACCGTAAATACCCAGTGTCTGGCCAAAGACAACCACGCCGGCGTTGGCCGCCGGCACCGGACTGTTGGCTACGGATGCCAGATCAATTCCCATATGCACCTGCTGATCTATCTGGCGCCCCTTGTAATAATAGGTGCGGTGATCCGCAAATCGCGCCCGGGTGGCAGATTTCGGCAATCTCAAAAAACGGTCCCGCCAGTACATTTTCCCAGCGCTATTTTGACAGGCTGCGGCGATGGCCTGATAATTAGTTTTTCTGAGACCCCGGTTAATTTCAAGAAACTTTTCAACAGGGGATTTGGCAGTGCCGGGGGCAATTTGTGACGAAAATTCCGGAATTTTGCGGTTTAAAAAGCCGTCCGATATGTTGATTTTATCTTTTCTAAAAACTTTTCGCCGGATGTGATAGTAAAAACCACTTTCGGCATGATTGCCGGCCGGATCGACAGCTTTGACAAAAATTTTAGTGTCACGTCCCTGCTGATATCCGAGGGCGATAAAGGTAAGATATACCAGGGGGTCATCAAAAAATCCCGCATGGCCGGGAAAAAATGTGTCACCGACCTGAACACCGCTTTGGAAACAGCTTTCCGAGGTGCGAAATATTACCAGACCCGCCCCGCCCTGATTGATGTTATGGGCCCGACTCAACACCTCTATCTCGGGCGGACGGGTGTCAATCACCACCATCTTTTCTACGTAAGTTTTGTTGCCTTTCCACCAATCCCTCCATGAGTAGTCATGCACAACCATGCGAAGAATGGCTTCTCCATCGGTGAATCCCAACTCCACGGGCATTACCGGTATCTTCACCAGGGTCTCATGCAGGCTTCCGCCTTTGAGCATACCGGCGGAAGGAAAAGCTGTATCGTGCAAAACGACTTCCCTGCCGTCCTTTAAAAGGCCGACCCAAAGCCGGCGTAAACCGCTTTTTTTATCAAACACCGCAATGCTGAGATCCTGGGAGACGCCAAGATAGGCGGTCAGCAGATCCAATTCCAGGGTGGGTGTCTCCCCCTCAAAGCGAACCGACAAAAACCACGCCAGCGGCAGAATAATAACCAGAGACCCTATGATCATCAACCACAATTTTATATTTATTCTTTTCGCTTTCAATCGGCGGTATGCTATCCTTTCTTTGACGTCTTTGAAAATAGAACCTGTTTAAATACCAGTTGACCCGCTGATAATCAAGGCTTGTTTTCGTTTCTTGACATTTGGCAACGTGCAAGATTATATTCGGGTTGCGGGGTGCGGGTTGCGAGTTGCGGGTTGCGAGTTGCGAGTTGCGAGTTACGAGTTGCGGGGTGCGGGTTACGAGTTGCGGGTTACGAGTTGCGGGTTGCGGGTCTTTCGATTTTGGATTTGTGATTTGGGATTTCGGATTGGAAAGAGATGGACTGAGATTTGCGAGTTGCAGAGTGTAAACCGGTACAGACAAAGGGCAGAGAGGTCTAAATTCGGAATGGAGAATGCGGAACGTGAGTGCAGAGTGCATAGAGTAAAAAATACTTCATGTCGAACCTTTGTGTCGTAAAAATAGATAGAATACATTAATTTTAGGCACTTTAGACATTTTAGGCATTTTAGGCATTTTTTGTGTTAGGCATTTTTTCATGGCCAATCTAATAAATATCGGCAACATA
>JAFDDW010000284.1 GCA_019310665.1 Deltaproteobacteria bacterium | reverse complement strand
AATAATAGCTGAGTGCTCTATTTACAGTGGTAGCAAAAACCATGCAAAAATGAACAGTGGCATCTAATCCGTAATTTTTCTTGGAAAATTAGACAGATATGAAAAAATTATAAAATGAATCGTTTTAATTTTACGAAATTACTTACCTAAAGTTGAGAAAATTTTGTCATATTATGGCATTAATGCCATAATGTGGTATTAATGGATGGCGATTAGTGAGAGATGATTGTGCGGTTCAATTTACCAGATAGTTCAAAGACGAGGTGGTAGGGAATTTCCTCCAATAGAGATTTCAATATTAGATCTTTACAAAATTTCAAATATCACAACTTTTCAAAAGCCCCGGTTTCCTCTTTTCAGGCTTGGGGTTGCAAAATCGATTAGGGCGTCAGTAGCGGCCTTTACGGCCATCTCACCGGTTTTCAGCCTTCAGGGTTTTTATACATTAGACCAGTAGCCGGTTTTACTCATGTATTCCAACTCGAAACGGACCGCATGTCTACAAAAAGATAACAACCTGTCCACTGAAGTAGTAAACTGAATCTCAACTTTATTCATCTAAGTTCTTCCGATTGTCTAACAGTTTGAAAACTTTACTAATTTAAAATTTCTTGCCCTGTGGAACGGATCTTGCTTTTAAATGACGAAACATGGAGCCTGAAGTCTATGGGATTCGGGTATAATCTATTCAAATCGCAGGAGGAGAGAACATGCAAAACAACCTGAGAATTAAGTTGGCAGTACTACTGGTGAGTTTGCTTCTGGTGCTTAGCGTTTCATGTCAAAAAAAGACCGTGGCCGTCGAAAATCAATCGAATTCAACAGCGCAGCAAGGCGGGTATGAGACATCCACGGCAGATCAATCCGATGCGGCAGAAAAAACTCTTGATTCATCAGCAGCCATAGGTAATTCCGATATCGTTCTGCAGGAAAACATTTTCTTCGAATTTGACAAGGCGACCCTGACACCGGAGGCCAGTGAAACGCTGACAAAAAATGGCCTGTGGTTGAGAACCAACTCCGATGTAGCGATAACCATTGAAGGTCATTGTGATGAGAGAGGCACCAACGGCTATAATCTGGCGCTGGGTGACCGGCGGGCTGAAAGTGTAAAAATGTTTCTGGCCGATCTTGGCATAGACCAATCGCGCCTGACAACCATAAGTTATGGCGAAGAACGACCTTTGGACCGGGGGCATGGTGAAGCCGTCTGGGCCAGTAATCGACGGGCGCATTTTTTGATCAGATAATCTCAGATTCTATAAAATTGTCGGCTTAAGATATTCTCTAATTGCCAGATAACTTATCTGTGAAGGTGACGAAATTCAGCCACAAGTTCCTTTATTCGCCAAAGGCTTCTGTTTTCAAAAAAAAGACCATATGGAAAAAGAAAAAATAGGATATAGGATATTTTTATTCGGGGAGTCGATCCAAATCATCGAACTCGTGCTTGATCCCGGCCAAAAGATTTCTGGCAGGACCATTTTTAACAATTGGATTGATCAAGGTATCAGTCATGAAAAGCAGGCTCTCAATAATTGGATGCCGACAAGAGGCATTGTCGGAAAGCTTATGAGTTCCGGAAAAAATAAGCTTCGTGGTCAATACCCCGTGACATGCTTCTCCAATTATAGCAAAATCAGGAAACGTATTGTGTTGGCGGCTCCACAAGAGCGCCAGATTCTACCCATACCCTTATCCTCGAAGGATGGAAGTTTTCTCTGCCATAAAGACGCTTTTGTCTGCACCGACTCAGGGATTGAATTAGCTTCTATGTCGGGCAACCGGCTGATTTCCATCTTTGTGGGATCGGAGAAATTAAATTGGTTGGAATTTCGGGGTGATGGATTCATTTTCGTGCATGTCGGAGGAAGGTTTCAAAATGAAAAATTAAACAACCAATCTCTAAAGCTTGATCGACGATCCATCATAGGATTTACCAGTGGCATCACTTACGATCGAGGGACTGTCGGCATGCCTAGGGTAAAGCAATCCGATACCAAAGCAAATTTTCAAGGAAAATTATCCGGCAACGGCACAGTATATTTACAAAGCAAACCCTATAATATGCCTAAGCACACCCACAGTCTGTCGCGAGATATGCGCGAACTTGTAAATATCAAAGCTTTACAGCTATATAAAGGCAATCTGAAAAAAATAAAAGGATTTCAGTGGTCGAAGCTGCAGGATCTGATAAAACAGATCGTTTGAAAAATAGTCTCAAAATAATAAAATCCATTCCGTCAAAAGGCCTATCAGGTCGTTGCGACTTGATGCAGATGAACATCCTGTTGCGGAAATGGTATGGACACCCCTTGAGCATCAAACTGCTCTTTAACGCTACGGGTTATATCCCAGTGTACATCCCAATAATTTTCGGTTGCTACCCACGGCCGAACAACAAAATTAACCGAAGAATCGGCTAATTCGTGAACTTTAACGACCGGTGCCGGGTCTTTTAAGATTGCTTCGTGATTTGCTAAAATTTCTTCCAGGATTTTTTGAGCCTTCGCAATGTCATCACTGTAGCCAATTCCAAATACCATATCCACGCGACGTTTGCTAGTTCCGGTAATATTGGTAATGATATCTCCCCAAATCATATTGTTCGGTATGACGATTTTTTGATTATCCGGTTTTCTTAAGGTCGTTGATACAATCGTCATGGCATCTACGGTTCCAAAAGCACCGGCCACATCGACTAAATCACCAACATCATAGGGTCGGTAAACCAGGATCATAATACCGGCTGCGAAATTGCTTAAAGTTCCCTGCAGTGCAAACCCCATAATAAAGCCGGCAGCCCCAATAGCCGCCAGAAGCGGTCCAACGTTAACTTCCAACATTGATAGGGCCACGACAAAACCGATCAAAAAAATGGTTTTGCGACTTATATTGACAATAAAATCCTTTAAAAGTGCCGAGACACTTTTAAAATGATTGCCAAAATAACGACAACCCCATTAAAAACTTTCCGATCTCTTAAAAATTGCAGCGCCACCATTTTATCTCCTCTCTAAAACCAGCGAAATTTATATTTCCAATAAGTGAATACCTGAATTTTACACCAAAATTCAGGTATTAGTGATAACTATTTTTACATTTTCCAAAACTATAATCATCAAAATTTAGAAGTCAAAGTAATTCGGGTCAATCTCTAAACAGGCCTGACCCTGCGGTATGCTCTGGCTATATTTTCGGCCGGCGTTAAAATGAACAGGTTGCCGACAAGAACGATGACAACCCCCAGGGCGGCATGGCTGGTCCAAAGGAAATCTTCGAAAATTGTTGAAAGGAGTAAAGCGATAATCGGCATCAAAAGGGTGACATAAGCCGCATATTCCGCACCGATGCGGCCGATCAGCAGCATGTAGCACCCGAAGGCCACCACCGAGCCGAATATAGTCAAATATAGCATCGGCGCCAGATAGCCGACAGACCAATCCATGACAAGCTCGCCGCCGCCCCCGAAATGTATGGCCAGGGTCAGCAGGCCGCCGTAAGCCATGCCATAAACGTTGGCCTGGGTGACGGGGACACCGCTTGCGGCGTTGCGTGCGCCCACCACGTTACCCACCGAGGCCAGATAAGCCCCGATAAGTGCCATGCCCAATCCGATCAAGCTTCGAGTAGCGGCAAGGGCCGAGAGATCATGCCAGAACACGATACAGATACCGGATAGGCCCAGTATCCCGCCCCAGAATGCCCGCCAGGCGATGGGCTGGCCCATGAACAATTTCAAGTTCAGGATATTCCACATCATGATGGTGGAGAAGACTACTGCCACCAATCCGCTGGTCAAATAAGAAGTGGCCAGATAGCTCATGCAGTAACCCAAACCGAATAGAGTAAATCCCTGGATGGCCATAAAAAATTGATCCCGCCGGCTAAATATCATCCTCTTGTTTCGCAACAGGCAGTAGACGCACAGGATCAAGGAAGCCAGGCAGAAACGATAGCCGACCGACAGGATCGGGGGCACCTGGGTCAACTGCAGTTTGATGCCCAGCCAGGTCGACCCCCAGATCAGGGCGGCCGAGACGTACAGGATGAAGTTGATCATGATATCAGTTTGACTGCCATATCGAGTTTTTGCCGCTCCCACAACCAATACAACTTGTTCTTTCCAGATAACCGGATTCCTAAAAATTAATCCGGCCTGTATAACATTTTGATTACAGGATATCAACACGTCAAAGACAGTTACAACCAGAACTCGGGGTATCTACGGTTTTTGGGGATGTTATTTACTAACAGGGCGACAATAAGCATTGCGATGGGTCCGACTCCTCCTGGGATGAGCGCGTACATATATCCA
>JAFDDW010000283.1 GCA_019310665.1 Deltaproteobacteria bacterium | reverse complement strand
AACGCCCGGCTTGGCGGCGCAAAAGAAGCAGCAGATTTAGACCGGCACAAATAACCGCCAGCACCCCGATCCCAATGGCATATCCCGGTATTTGGCTCCCCAGCAGAAGGCCGCCCATCAATGCAATCAACAAAGGAATTGCCGGTCTATAATAAATACGGTCGTTCATGGCAAACATGGGCCCCGGCCAACTAAAAACAAACAGGGAATTTTATTTGAGGGGTCTGGGAGTTTCACCCCAAAGGCCTTTTGGGTGAATTTTTAGCGCTTCACCGGTTGTCAGCGGTTCGGCAGACCGATGATTAAAAAACTCCGCGAGCGCTAATTTATTTTACCCGCTGGATGGCGGCTCCCAAAGCGGCAAACTTCTTTTCGAGCGATTCATATCCGCGATCCAGATGGTAGACACGATTCACTTGGGTGGTCCCTTCCGCAACCAAGCCGGCAAGGATGAGAGAGGCGCTGGCCCTCAGATCGGTGGCCATCACCTGGGCCGCCGATAAATGGGGGACCCCTTTGACAATCGCGGAATTGCCGGATACTTGGATATCAGCCCCCATTCGTCTCAGTTCGCTGACGTGAATAAAACGGTTTTCGAAAATGGTTTCAGATATCATGCTGGTGCCGTTGGCAATGCTCATCAGCACCATGAACTGCGCCTGCATATCGGTCGGAAACCCTGGATATGGCTGGGTTTTTATATCGACACTGTTGATAGGGCCCGAATTTTTTATATGGATGTTATTTCCGTCAATGTCTATTTCAGCCCCGGTAAGCCGCAGTTTGTCTATCAGGGCTCCGAGGTGATCCGGCTCCGTATTGAATAGGGTGATATTTCCCTTCGTCAGAACGGCGGCCATCAAAAAAGTGCCCGCTTCGATCCGGTCTGGAATAATCGTGGCCTCAACCGCTTTTAACGATGACACGCCATTGATGGTCACAACCGATGTACCGGCACCCTGGATATCGGCCCCCATTTTAATCAACGTGTCGGCCAGGGCAACAATTTCAGGCTCACAGGCTGCATTGCGCAGCACAGTCGTGCCTTGGGCCAGCGAGGCCGCCATCATCAGATTCTCGGTCCCTGTTACGGTGACAACATCAAAATAGATGTCCGCGCCTTTCAGACGAGGGGCGGATGCTTCCACATAACCGTGCGTCAATTCAATCGACGCACCCAGGGCAGCCAACCCCTTTAAATGCAGATTAATCGGTCGCGCGCCGATGGCGCAACCTCCCGGCAACGAGACCCGGGCTTTACCCAATCTGGCCACCAGCGGCCCAAGGACCAACACGGAGGCCCGCATCTTGCGCACCAGGTCATATTCAGCCTCATATTGAATCGGCCCACCGGCGTCGATGCGAACGGTACCGGCCCGAGTTTCAACACGGGCGCCAAGATTTTCCAGCAGCAAAGCGGTGCTGTGAATGTCCTGCAGCTGTGGTACATTGGAAAAGGTATTGATGCCATCGGTAAGAAGAGAGGCAATTAAAATCGGCAGGGCAGCATTCTTGGCCCCGCTGATTCGCACCTCACCTTTAAGCGTACGCCCCCCCTCGACGATAATTTTATCCATAAATCCTCTCGCAGTTAAATGTCAATCCGAACTTTAATTTCGGTCTGAGCCTTTTGGCAAACAAAAAAAGCGCCCTTCCCTGTACTGCAATGGGGATAAGCGCTTTTACCAACCAATGGTCTTCGGTATTTAATGATGATCGGCCCCTTGCCCTTTGAAACTATCATAGGCAGCTTTGATGATGCAGTAGGTCAACCCCAATCCCAGGATCGTCAAGGCATACCACAGGCCGCCCATAAATACCAAGTGTCCCGCATCCCAAATCCATTCAAAATTAAATGGAAACATTATTTTCCTCCTATATCCAAAATATAAATCAGATTTCTTCCTTTTTTAAATCCGAAATCCCCAATCCCAAATCCGCAATCCTTGTCAGGCTTCAGCCGGTTCCATTTCCCCCTCGGAGGCTTCCGCAGGCTCTTCTGCTACTTGCTCAGCCGGCGGTGAGTCAGGCGGATTTAACTCCAGTTCCTGGGGAAATATCGGCAAATAGCGATAAGAGATAGATATTGAAATAATCCCCAGGGCCACGGGTAAAAGAGTCGTCGCGACTTCCTGCCAGCTTGGGAAATACAGGTTCCAGCTTTGGAAGGACAATACCGGGATCGCCAGCACTTGAAGGACCATCACCCAGCGGTTCAAGCAGACACCCACAACCGCCAGAATTACGGCCAGCCATAACGTCGCCGGGGTTTTACGCCCCTTATCGGTGATCAGAATCGCGGCCGGAACGATACCGCAAAGTCCGATTTCAGCGATCAGGATCCATAGCCCATACCAGGATCCCGAATTATTTGAGTAAAAGTCCAAAAAGTTAAAGCCTTTGGAAGGCGCTGTCACCACGGCCCAGTAAATGGTATCGATAATTTTGGCCGTGATATAGGTGGCCAGCATCCAGCCCGAAATTTTAGCCAGCAGTTCAATGACATTGTCTTTGACCAGCTTTTTGCGCGCCGCGGTTTCGGTAATCTTGGTAATCAAAATGGTAAAACACGGACCGCAGGCGGCCGCCGACCAGGTGAACAAAAAGAAGGTCCAGGGCCAGACAAAAACGCCTTCCCGAAACCCAAAAGGCCGGGCGAACAGCACACCGGGGACCCCTCCCAGGGAGCCCTGGTGGAAAAAGGAAAGAAAGGCGCCGGTGGCCGCAAAAACGGCCATGATTTCGTGCATGTTGTGACTCATGTTGTGGAAAAAGGGAACCTTGTCAATTTGCCTATTTTCTAAAATCAACGGAAGATACTCAATCGCAAGAACGCCTAGGTATGCGGAAAGACAGAAGGCCACCTCGGTGAGCATGGAATGGACATTGGCATGCCAGAAAATAAACCACCCCCTCAGGGGCTGTCCGATATCAAAACCCAAAATCATCAGTGCCGAAACATAGCAGTAAAACCCGACGAGTACGGCAAAATTGACGATATTTTTTAATTCATCCTTGCCGACGATATACCTCAAAAACCCGGTGAAAAAAGCACCACCGCCCAGAGCAATAATTGCAAGGTCGGCCCAGATCCATAAAGCAAAACCATAGGCATTGTTCATGTTGGTCTGATTGAGTCCCTTAAAATAGACCAATATCATGGCCAAGACGCCCCATAACAGCACACCGCTGACGGCTCCGATCCATAATAGAAATTGCCAGGTCGGACAGCGTTTAACTCCTTTGGGAATTAATGCAGAATCCATAAGTTCAGTGCTCCTAAATCTTTATGGTTATTTTGTTTAGAACCCGTTGGCCCGTTGGCCCGTGTGCCCGTTGGCCCGTGTGCCCGGTGAGCCCGTGTGTCCGTTGGGCCGGCTCAAACCCGGGACGGGCTAACCGGCAAACGGGCTCAACCGGCTAACCGGCCAACCGGATCAGGCGGATCATTCGTCAATCGTCATTTCCTAGGCGTGTTTGATCTTGCCTTCCTTTTTTATATAATTATCACCCGCCCGCCGGACCCACTCACGGCTGGAAAGATAGTACACCTTGGTATTGACACCCAGTCTTTCCAGCAATCGGAAAGCCTGGGGATTTTTTGGTCTGCCGCCGTGCCGGTTGTCCGGCTGCGCGATTTTGTGCACGGCATGATTGGGGTTATTCAGATCGCCGAAAGTAATGGCTCCCGCCGGACAGGCCTGGGTACATGCGGTCTGATACTCGCTTTCCTCCAGTTCCCGCCGTCCCTCCATGTAGGCCTTTTCCTTGGCCAGCTGGTAGCGATGGATACAAAAGCTGCACTTCTCGACGATCCCGCGCATACGAACGGAAACATTGGGGTTCAAGGATTTTTCCATTCCATCGGGCCACACCGGATCCCACCAGTTAAATTGACGGACATGATAGGGGCAGGCCGCCATACAATACCGGCAGCCGAAACAGCGGGTATAAATCTGGCTGACGATACCGGTCTCCATGTCATAGTCGGTGGCTGTTGCCGGGCAAACCGACACGCACGGCGAATGACCGTGGCTACCTTCACAATGCTGGCAGGGTCGGGGTAAAAAACATTCTTCGGTATCCGGAAAGGCTTTTCCGTTGGTTAACCGATAAACCTGCAGCCAAGCGACGCTGAGCAGTTTGTCCGTGTCATCCTCTCGAAAAGGAACATTGTTTTCAGCCATGCAGGCCACCATACAAGTACCGCAGCCGGTACATTTATCCAGATCGATGACCATTCCGAACTTTTTGGCGTTTTCAACTTTCATCAGAACCCCTTGGAATTGACTATTTTTTATTGACAAATGACAATTTAAGA
>JAFDDW010000282.1 GCA_019310665.1 Deltaproteobacteria bacterium | reverse complement strand
CGAACGTATTAAAAAGACTTATCATGATACAATTACCGATATGAGTACATACCGTTCATGTTTTGCTACAAATGCGGCTTATAAAGGAATACGTTGTCCATTTCTAAAGCAAAACGACGGCACATTTTTGCCGGATTTTACTAATCGTTATTTCACTGAAGATATTCCTGGTGGTAGTTGTATGATGAAAGGTATAAATGAATTATGTGGCTTAGAAACACCAACAATTGATAAAGTTGTAACTTTCTTCCAGAAATTCCTGGGTAAAGAATATATTGTGAATGGTGCATTGAATGGAAGGAATGCTGCTGAAACAAAAGCGCCACAGAATTTTGGGTTAACAACTTTACAAATGCTGTGTTCCTCCGCGAAACAACCTCCCGGTTACGATCCGGAATTGTAGTCGAGTTGAATTTGTGATTTGTAATTTGATATTTTTGATCTGACCTCTGTCTACGCTATGCACTATGCTCTCCCTCCGAGGCGTAGGCCCTACGGGCCGGAGGCTGCCCTTTGCTTTACCATTCCGCATTCCGCATTCCGAAATCCGCATTCCTGCTCCTCTGTCCTCTGTTAATGGAACACCAGCGATTTGACGGTCACCGGATATACTTGACCGGCCACCAGGGGTTCTCCAATATCAATCCAATCGCCTTCTCTCAGCATCAGCTCGTCGAGTGCCAGCAGGTTCGTTTTCAACTGCGTTTCTCGACGAATGACATTTCCCACGCTGGATGCAATGTCTGTTTCAAAAATCAAAATGACGGGCAGCTTATTTTTAATTGTATTGGCTAAAGCCGCTTCAATCGACTTCGCAAACAATTCCAGCTGAGGATATGAAACCCTGACCGGGTCCTTGAAGTATAGTGCGATAATTTCTTCGCCTTCGTCCAGGTCAAATCTTTGGAAGGCGGCATTTATTTGCGATACCACGTGTTCAATACTTAATTTGGATTGATCGACATCCGCCCGTATGACGGGAACATTTCTTATTGGAAAAGATACCTGATCGTCTCTAAATCCCGAACAGCCGGAAATTGACAATGAATAAGCGCCCGCACCGATAACGGTTGCTCTGATTTTATTCGGCAGCTCTATGACGGGCGCTCTCAATTCAGGTGCCTGCAATTTTATTTTATCGGCCAAAATATGCCCGATATCGTCAAAATTGTTCAGCCCCCCATACATCAGTTCGGCGACACCTCCCGAAAAGGAATATTCGTCAATGCGGCTGGGGAAATTCAGATCTGCGGTCAGCATGAGCTGCCGGGCTAAAGAAGATTTAGCGGGACCCGTAATGATCTCAAATAATATTTCAGTAAACTTTTCAGCGATTTTGTCGATATCACCCTTAGGAATTGGGTCTCCGATTTGATAATTCATCCCGAGATACGCCATCACCCTTGCCGCCGGCTCGTCAATCCGCCAGATTTTTCCTTCGGAATCAACGCCCAGCAACCGCCCCCCGACAGATATACAACCGGTCGATAACGTCTGCCCATTTCTGGATATGGCGATGTTTGAGGTTCCGCCACCGATATCACACGATACTATCGTCTTGTTATGTTCCTTTGAGCGAGCTGCTGCCCCCGAGCCCATTGCCGCAATTAGGCTCTCGAAATTGGGCCCGGCTGTTGCCGCCACAAATTTGCCGGTATCTTTTGACAGTGCCTCGACGATTTGCCTGGCATTTTGTTTTCGAGCGGACTCGCCCGTAACAATAACCGCACCGGTTTGGATATCGGCCGGATCAATTCCTGCGCGTTGATATTCTTCTTTAAAAAAACCGGTTAACTTATTGATATCGATAGTATTATCATCCAGTAGCGGCGTGTGAATGATTCGGCCCTCATAAATGATGTCTCTTTGCTCAATGTTGAAACGCCGCGTAACCGAGCGCTGATCCCGTTTCAGAAACAGATTGGAAAAGACCAGATGGCTGGTTGAACTTCCGACATCGACACCAACGGAAAGTATTTCAATTTCGTTTATTTCCATGATAAAAAAGGTTCAAGGGTTCAGGGTTCAGAGGTTCTGGGTTCTGGGTTCAGAGGTTCAAGGTTCAGGGTTATAGGTTATGGGTTATGGGAACAGCGAACCGCAGAATATCGAACGCTGAATATCGAATTTCGAAGTAAGGAATGCTGTCTATTTTAATACGACAGAAGGGAATTTGTCACCAGCATAAGAACTGCAAAAAGGGCAAGTAAAAAATCCCAATGATTAGATCTCAGGATTGAATCAACCGCACTATCTTTTTTTTAATAGGTTAGAGCGAAGCGATTCAACCCTTCGACATTCGATATTCGATATTCTGCGGTTCTTCGGTTCGCTATTCCCTCTACCCTGAACCTCTACTAAGTTTTAGATCCGTCCCCTAAACCAACTCGCATCCGCGTGCGCGGACCTCCTGCCCCACCGGGTCGCCAATCCTTAAGGGGCCTTATCTTTTCTAATAAATGCAATTTGTTCTGCCTTTTGAGCCGGTAAAAAATCATCGCCCAGGCGCAGGGTGTATCCAGACCGACTTCGCAGCTGCCGTTCTGCGACCCACCGCAAGGGCCGTTAAAAAGGCTCTTGGCGCAGCGGGCCACCGGGCAAATACCACCGGTAAAGGCCAACACACAATCGCCACATCCCCGGCACATTTCCGTCCAGTTCCCCGGCTTGGCGGAAGCACCGAGAAATGTTGTATTGAGTGCCGGAATCACAGGCAGCGGATCATGTGCATCCGCCAGGGTTTGCACACCGGCGCCGCAGGCCAGCGACAGGATGGCATCTGTACCGGCCGGTATGGTCTGATATTCAAGCACCAGGTCCTCCTCACACTGCCTGAGAATGGAGCCCACCTCAAATTTCGGCGGAGCGCCCTGATAATGCCGGATTTGAGAAAGTTCGTGACTCAGCTGTTCAGCCTCTTTTTCGCCGCCCGACAGACAAACGGTGACACAGCTGCCGCAGCCAAGAACCAGCACCTGCTTGTATTCTTTAATCGCTGAAACGATTTCCGCCAGCGGTTTTAAATCTCCGACAATCATTTGTCCCCCAATCCTGATTTGAATTGGTTTAAAAACCTCGCCCAAAGCGGGTAAACATCAGATCACGTCCCAAGACCCCGCTGAGCCGGATTACATGTCTAATCTAAACAGATTAATGTATGCATCAAGCCAATCTAAAGCTCATAGTAAAAAGGAATTTAATCCTTCAGACTATCAGCTTTGAACTATCAGCTAACATGTATGCGGCCATTTCGATGCGGCCTGTCGTTGCCGGTGCTGCGGACAAAGCGCTTCACGGGTTGAATCCAGCTCTGCGGCCAATTTTTGCAGGTAGGCCTTCGAATAAAGCGGTTCACCGCACACCTGACAGCGAATCAGATCCAGAGTGACCACTTCATCCCACCGCCCGACTAAAAGATGCTGAAACTCGATGGCCTTCTGGGGACAGACTCGCCAGCATTGACCGCATCGGGCGCATTTGGTCATATTGTGCTTGAGTGTGCGCCGATCGTCCTCATCGTTAAAACTCAGGGCCGAAGCCGGACAGTTTTCCACACATGCCAAACATCCGTTGCAGTTCTCATTTACTCGAAAGTAAGACATATTCGCACACTCATGGTGTTTCAAGAGTTATTTAAACGTAAATTCGACGTCCAATGGCAAACCAAAGCAGGTGATATTCGTTTGCCCGTTAGCCCGTATACCCGTTAGCCCGTTGAGACCGACAGTCGGCAAATAAAATCTCCCGTTTATCTTATTTTAACGGGCACAACCGGCCTAACCGACCAACCGGCTAAACCTGGTTAGCCTCCTCCAACCAGCAGCATAAACTTCACCGAATCTCCGTCTTTGAGCATTCGCTGTGAATACTGGCTTCTGGGCAGAAAACCCTCATCATTGACCATTACCTGGATCGCCATATCCAACTGCCCTGACTGGTCCAGCAAAATTTTAACCGCCGGCCGGCCATGGCGACCCACGATATGCGCAACAAGATCTGCCAATGTTCCGTCGGCCATTTCCCATTGCGTCTTTTTGCCAATTAACTTCGATAAGGTCGGCAGTCCTATAGATTCTATCTGGATTTTCAATGAACACCTCCAACATAGTTGTTCATTTAGATGAACAAATTTAGGGGGAAATCATACCATTATTAAATTGTTTGTCAAGTAAAATTAATTAGAGTAAGTATTTATTGGCTCACAATCACATATGGTTCGATACTAATAAAGAATTAACGTTCATTATAATGAACCATCAGGAAATTATAGCCCCCTTTGGAATGAAGAATGTCGATAATTATTCATTCTATATTCGTCGTTCGT
>JAFDDW010000281.1 GCA_019310665.1 Deltaproteobacteria bacterium | reverse complement strand
ATGAAGCCGTCAAAAAAGGCCCAAAAAAATAGCCCCTACAAGATCTCCCGGGTAGAAATGAAGCTTGAGGCTATTTCCCTGGTGCAACTGACCAATTACCTTTACGGTATCGAAACCTCTCAAAATATGGTCGACATCACAAAAATCTCGATTTCAAAAAAGGATAAAAAGCAGGGGTTGCTTACGGCCGTATTGCAGGTGGAGACGGTGGAGATTTAGGTTTTCCGCCGGAGGCGGATCAGCCCGGCCGCTGGCCTGAAAAGCGGCCAGTCTAATTGAAAAAGAGACTTTGTCCTTGGATAGTTTCATATGAAGGGTTAACTAAAAAAAATGAACATCGAACATTGAACGTCCAACATCGAATAATGTATTCTGTCTATTTTATAAAAAGGACTGAGCGAAGCGAACCCACCCTTCGACATTCGATATTCGATATTCTGCGGTTCTGCGGTTCGCTTTTAACTTCGTGTAGTTTTATATGAGGTAAACGAAGTTCATTGGGTTTATTGAGTTGATTAAAAATGATTAACTTCCTTAATTTTAGGCATTTTAGTGCATTTTAGGCATTTTAGGCATTCTTATTAATGAAACCGTCGAAGAAGACACTACTATACACGGCCTATGTCATCGGCATTACATTTTTTTTTCTATATTATCTTTTCCCGTCCGATGCGATCAAAGGATACCTGGCTTATCGGTTGAGCCGGGGAAATCCCGATATCAGTGTCACCATCAGCCGTGTCAGCCCGGTACTGCCGCCGGGCATCAAATTGCACGACGTCGGTATCACCCATCGCAATCGGGCGTTAATCGACCTGGTCAGTTTAAAAATAACACCCGGTCTGCTGTCGTTTTTCAGCACCAAGAAAACAGCCAGTTTTAATGGCCGGCTTAAGGCCGGCACTGTGAGCGGGCGGGCGGGAATAGACAACCGTGATAATAAGCGTGCGGAAAAAATTGAAGGCACGATTTCAGGTGTTCAAGTGCAGGGCATACCCGCCCTGCAGCGCTTAAGCCCTCACAAAGTTTCCGGCAGCCTGGACGGCGATTTCATGATTACCAGCACGGGGCCGAATCCGTCAATGACCGGAAAACTGGCCCTGTCGAATTGCCGGATAGAATTCGACCAACCTGTATTTAGCCTGGATTCATTGGGGTTTAATAATATCGCTGCGGATCTGGCTTTGAACAGAAGCACCCTGGTCATCAAAAAATTCAGCGCCCGGGGTAATCAACTGGACGCCGACATTTCCGGCTCCATTGCCCTGAATAGCGGCCGCCGCCAAAAAGCGCTGAATCTGACAGGATCCGTAACGCCACACCATTTGCTTCTGGCAAAAATTGAAAACAGCCTCCCGGTTGATTTTTTGCGACAACAGAAAGCCGGCAAGAAGGCCATTTCGTTTAGGATTGGGGGCACGATAGAAGCCCCGGACTTCAGACTAAACTAGAAATTTCGAATATGACTAATCGTTATTTTACGATCGCCAATATTTTGCTCATAACCATAGGGGTATTTCTATGCGTAAAAACCTTTTACGCTCTTGTCACCCCGCGTCCGGACTACTCGGTAACCGTCAGTCCTGCCGCCAGGCCAATTTCAACGTCACCGGCGGTGCGTCCCCGACCGCCGCAATCGGACTACCAAGCAATAACGAAACGCAATATTTTCAATTCAAATACCGCACAAACTGCGCCGGTGACAAAAAAACTCGATATCGAAAAACTAAAACAAACCGAACTGAAATTAAAACTCTGGGGCACGGTAACCGGTCAAAACGGACGGGCATATGCAGTCATCGAAGACACCAAAACCAGGGAGCAAAACCTGTACCACGCCGGCGATAGCATCCAAAATGCGGTGGTGAAGTTGATCTTGCGAGAAAAAGTGGTTTTGAATGTCGACAATCGGGACGAGATCCTGGCCATGGAGGAAATCAGCGGCAGGAGGGGGAGCAAAAGAGTGGCACGCGCCCCGGCCGGCTCCAAGGCCAAAAAATTGCCGGTTTCTCGCTATCCGCGTAAAATCAGGTTACGAGGCGATCAAATTGAAAAGGCCATGGAAAACCTGGGCCAGTTGATGGAGCAGGCGACGCTGCGACCGCACATCGAAGAAGGGCAATCCGCCGGCATTTCCATTACCGGCATCAAACCCAATGCCATTTTCAGAAAAATGCGGTTGCGCAACGGCGATGTTATCACCGGTGTCAACGGCAATTCAATCGATTCGGTAGAGGATGCCCTTAAGGTATTTGAGGAATTATCGTCGGGAACCAACATCCAGCTCCAGATAAAACGCCGGGGGCGCGAGCAAACCCTTGATTATAGTATTGAATAATACCAAAAAGTCTATTAAGATTTATAATTAGATCAAAAGCCCAAACGGAATTTATATGAAATTAGCCCACGCGACAGCCAGGTATATTCTGATTCCAATCATGTCCATTGCCGTCATCGCGCTGGCGTATCCATCCGGCCCGGCCCAGGCCCAGGAAACCGGAAAACCCAAAACTCCGGAGCAATTCATTTCGATCGATTTCAACAATGTGGATATCAATGTATTTATCAAGTTTATGAGCGAGCTGACCGGGACCAATTTTGTGGTGGATCAACGGGTCAAAGGCAAAGTCACGATAATATCCCCATCGAAAATTTCTCTGAAGGAGGCCTATACGGTATTTGAATCGGTCCTGGAAGTTCACGGCTATACCACCGTGAAATCGGGCCAGGTGGTTAAAATTATTCCATCGCCGGACGCGCGCTCAAAAAGTATCGAAACCAAGTTGAGAGAGGAATCAACGACCTCCAGGGACCAGGTTGTCACCCAGCTGATACCGTTGACATATGCCGATCCGGTTGCAATCAAGCGACTGTTTACGCCGATGGTATCCAAAAGCAGCGTTATCCTGGCCTATTCACCGACCAATACCCTGATCATCACCGATGTGTATTCGAACATCAAGCGGCTGATCAAAATCTTGAAAGAAATCGATGTTACCGGAATCGGCCAGGAAATATCCATCATACCGCTGGAATATTCGGATGCCGCCAAACTGGTCAATTTGCTGAACACGGTATTTAAACCAACGCGTAAAAAAGGCAAGGGTGTTGAGCAAAAAGCCATCACCATGGTGGCCGATGAAAGGATCAACACCATTGTCCTGCTGGCCAGCGAAATAGACACCCTGCGAATCAAAAGACTGATCTCCATGATCGACAAGGAGGCACCGCGCGGCAAAGGCAAAATCCATGTCTACCGTTGCAAAAATGCCGCGGCCGAAGAGCTGGCCAAGGTCCTTCAGGATCTGCCGATGGAGAAGGCCGGTGCGCCCAAAGCTAAAAAGGCATCGGTGGTGGCCGGCCAGGTTAGAATCTCCGCCGACAAGGCCACCAACAGTCTAATTATCGTGGCCAATAAAGAGGATTATCTGGTTTTAGAAGATGTCATTAAAAAGCTCGATATTCCCCGATCCATGGTATACATCGAAGCGCTGATCATGGAAGTCGACATGCAAACAAGCCTGGATATCGGCATCGACTGGGCGATCTTCGGCAAAACCTCGATTGACGGCAAGGAAACGGTGGTCGGCGGCGGATTCAGGCAGGGTGTCGAGATTCTTCCGAGTGAATTGCTGAAAGGCGGCCTCACCCTGGGGTTGATATCTGAACCCATTACCATCGCCGGGGTCGCCGTTAACAATATTTCGGCCATCATTAATGCCGTTAGAACCGACGATGATTTTCGTATTCTCTCAACCCCCCAGGTATTGACCACGGATAACGAGGAAGCCCGAATAACGATCGGCGAAAACAGGCCCTTCCAGACGCGATCCACCACCGATGTATCCGGCGGAACCTTTGAATCATTTGAATACCGGGATGTCGGTAAAATCTTGAAGATCACGCCCCACGTCACCGAAGGCCGTCTGGTGCGCATGCAAATTAGCCTGGAAGTTACCGCCATCGATCAGAAAGCAACCTTAACCACCTCCAGCACCCTGCCCGTCACCCTGAAACGGACCGTGGATACCACGGTGATTGTCAGAGACAATCAGACCATCGTCATCGGCGGACTGATCGATGATACCACGACAACCAGCGAAACCAAGGTCCCGGTGCTGGGCGACATCCCCATACTGGGCTGGCTGTTTAGAGACACGTCTGAAGCAACAACAAAGACCAACCTTTATATTTTCATCACCCCCCGGGTAATTGAAAACCCCGCAGAAGCTGAAAGTGTTTTGCAGGACAAGAAAGGGCATATCGATTCGATTAGAGGCGGCAGTTTTAAAATTAACCAAAAACCACCGGCAGAGACGCAAGACGAGTAAATCTTCAATCTAAAATAT
>JAFDDW010000280.1 GCA_019310665.1 Deltaproteobacteria bacterium | reverse complement strand
AATGGATTATCCCCAGCTGAAGGCGACCGCCATGTTTGCTTATGACGATGATCAGCATGACATCCGGCTTGCCATCAACGGCTCGGAGATCCATGTGGATTCGGTAAGAAAAATGGCCCTCGCACTGGCAGGTGAATCTGAAATCGTACGGGAAATATTCAACATCGTCAGGGGGGGGCATGTCCCCTGGATAAGCGTCGAGATCCAGGGGCATTCAATGGCGGAACTAGGAATGCTCGACAACATTGTCCTAAAGGCAAGAATGACCCGGGGCAATATTTACATTCCGGGAGTTGAACTGGACCTGGAAGATGTCTACGGCGATGCCCTTATCGCGGGAGGAATTTTAAATGGCGCTGATCTTCAGGCACGAATGGGAAAAACGCACGGACAAAACGGCACGTTGAAACTGGGCCTGAATGAAGCTATGGCGCCTTTGAAACTCAAGATCGATGTCAACGCTGATCTCACACAACTGCCGCTTGTTCTGAACCGGATCGTTGACGATAGGGACTTTCACAATGAGCTTGCAAATATCAGTGAACTGCAAGGATCTGCCGTTGGGATATTGACCTTGGGCGACGAATTGGAAAACCTGAAAGCCACGGTGGAAGTCTCAAAAGCCAGTTTAAGCGCGCGCTACAAGCACATACCCTATCCGCTTAAACTTGACGGCGGGCACTTTGTCTATGACGGCAACCGCATCACGATTGAAAAATTTAATGCCGCTATCGGCAACTCTACCCTGCAGCAGTTTTCTGCCGCCATCGACTGGAACGGGACGCCAAGCCTCGATTTTAAAACCAAATCGGCCGCATTCCACCTGAATGAACTTTATTCGTGGCTGCTGTCCTTTGAGATGTTCAGAAAAAAATTTGAGTATCTTCGTTCCCTAGAGGGTGATGCCTCCGTTGAGAATTTAACTATCAAAGGGCCGCTCTTCAGTCCGCTAGACTGGCACTTTAAAACCCGCGGTGCTGTCAACAGGCTTATCGTAACCGCCGACAGGCTGACCAAATCCTTGCAGGTATCTAAAGGTCAATTTTCCTGGCAGGGAACCCGAATCGCATTTAATGATCTGAATGCAACCCTCGGACGGTCTTCGGCAGTGCAGATCGCGGGAGATGTAAACTGGGCCCAAACACCGATATTTACAGCCCGGTCAGGCCCGGCGAACGTATCCCTGGATGATATAAATCCTATTATTTTTTCTTTTACAAATATTGCAGACGCTCTCGACCCGTTTAAGCCCTTGAGCGGTCAAATGGCATTTAACAGCCTGGCGATTCGCCTGCCCTTCTCGGAACCGACCGCCGGAAAGCTGTCTTTTTCATCCGACGTTAAACAGCTGACAATAACCTCCAAACGATTGCCGGGTCCGCTACGAATCAACAAGGGGAAAATCTCCTGGAATCAGACAAAGTTTACCTTAACAGATATCGATGCCTCGCTGGGAAAATCGACCATCTCTCAATTAACGGCCGGTGTTGACCTGGGCCAGCGGCCCTTTTTTGAGATACAGTCCCAATCAGTGAAACTGTTTGCAGCCGAAATCCATCCCTGGCTGTCATCATTTGAAAATTTTCGGTCTGCCGCCAAAGATCTTAGACCCATTGCAGGCATTCTGGCCCTGCACAATCTGAATCTAAAGGGCCCGATCCATCAGCCCAGCCAATGGTATTATCAGGTAAACGGCGACCTGCAAAACCTCGTTCTCAACGCAGATACCTTCACGGAACCCGTGACGGTAACCCACGGGGCATTCGATCTGACCTCTGAAGTATCCGATGATGGGCCCCGGGGAAAGGTCAACATTAAAAATACGAATCTGACCTGGGGCAACAACCACCTGACCCTTAGCGGCGATATGACCATAGCAGAAAAGGATATCCTGCTGGACTCAAAAATATCCGCCGACGGAATTGACTGGATCCAGATAAAAAGCATTTTGGATTATATCCAGCAAAAAAAGGCCGACCCGCAAAGCCCGTCCCCGGATAGACAGGTGCTGGGAACCCTTAAAGTCTATACAGAGAAATTCAATTATGACTCCTATTCAGTGCAACCGCTGGAAGCTCAGATTTCTTTTAAACCGGATAAGGTAAGCATTGCCATCGAGCAGGCCGCCGTGTGCAGCATAAACTTTCGCGGTCTTTTGAATATTTACGGGCAGACACTGGAAATATATCTGGTGCCTGACGCCACGGATCAAAAACTGGCACCTGCCGTTGCCTGCATCACCGGGCAAAAAGAGACGGCGACAGGCACATTCAATCTCAGCGGTGAACTCCTGTCAAAAAGCAAACCGGAAGCCTTCGTTCAATCCCTGGCGGGAAATGTAGCCTTTACTGCAAAAGAAGGTCGAATTTATCGATTCGGTCTTCTGGCAAAGATCCTTGCGATTCTGAATGTTACCGAAATTTATCGGGGAGAAGTCCCGGATCTCACCGGTAAGGGATTTGCTTACCGCAGTATGACGGCCCATGCACAAATCAAAGGCGGCAAGCTCATCTTGCAGGACAGCTCCATTGATGGCGTATCAATGGGAATAGCCTGTGAGGGGAACATCGATTTTACCGAGAAGAAGATAGATCTTACCATTTTGGTGGCTCCCTTTAAAACCGTGGATCGCATCGTGGATTTTATTCCTCTGGTCGGTCATGTTCTCGGCGGCAAGCTTATTTCCATCCCTTTTAAAGCCAAAGGTGATTTAAAAGATCCCGACATAATACCCCTGCCGCCCATGGCAGTCGGCTCTGGGGTGCTGGGCATCCTGGAAAGAACCCTGAAGCTTCCGATTACCATTATACAACCCCTATTTTCCGGAGGCGCAAACAAGAAGAAAGATCAAGAAAAACCCTGATTCGTGATCAAGCTGCCTTTCTTGACTTTTGCCCTACTAGTACTCATTTTCTGCTAACATCGAAAATACGTTCCATCAACTTATAATATTATCTAAAGGAGGTTCATCATGGCCTATACTTGTAAAACTTGCGGTGCCGTCGCCAACGAACCAGGGCACCTGTGCAGCCCCTGCGGTGACGACACAAAATGCAGCTTTTGCGGTGCACCGGATACGGATACCAAACATATGTGTAAGGACAAGCTGTCAGCAATGAAGTTTGTATGCGATGGCTGTGGCCGTGTGGCCATGGAAGAGGGTCATCTGTGCAAACCATCTGCGATCGGTTGACAACCATAAACCATATCGTATAAGCAGCGGCAGTTTTCTGCCGCTTTTTTTTTAAATAATAGCGATACCTATAAAAGCCTCTTGCCAGCCTGAACAATAAATTGATAAAAGAAATTCTGGGATGTTTGTTCAATTTGAATAGAAACGGAGATGCTTGAAAATGGAGCCAATCAGAATCCTGGGCACGGGTTCATATTTGCCGCCAACCGTTTTAACCAATTATGATCTGGAAAAAAGTGGCCTGGACACCACCCATGATTGGATCGTTCAGCGCACCGGTGTCAGCGAAAGAAGGATCGCCGGTGAAGGCGTGACCACCTCCGATCTGGGCTTCGAGGCCAGTCTTAGGGCACTGGAGATGGCCGGTATGCATGTGGATGATATTGATCTGATCATCGTGGCCACAATCACACCGGATACCTGCTGTCCTTCGGCGGCCAACTGGCTGCAAGCCAAACTGGATGCGCCCCGGGCGGTAACCTTTGATGTAACTGCCGCCTGTTCAGGGTTTATTTTCGCTTTAAATGTTGCTCAGCAATATCTAAAGAATAAAACCTTTAAAAACGTTTTGGTGGTAGCCTCGGAAGTCATGTCCCGCACCCTTAACTGGAAGGATCGCACCACCTGCATTCTCTGGGGGGACGGTGCCGGTGCCGCTCTGTTAACACTCGGTACCGAGGGCCATGAGTTGCTGTCAACCCATCTGCATACCGACGGCGCCAATGGCCGGGATCTTCTGTTGCCGGGAGGCGGCTCGAAAACCACACCGATATCCCATGAAAGTGTGGACCAGGGGTTACACTACCTGAACATGATTGAAGCCAATCTCAGTTTCCGAGTTGCCGTCCGGGGGTTTATGGACGGCATAAAGGAGGCGGCCGAATATAACCACGTGGACATTGCAGATATCCATTGGTTCATACCTCACCAGGCCAACATTCGCATGTTTCAACACATCGCCAAAACGCTGAAAATACCCTTTCAAAAATTCTATTTAACCCTTCAAAAATACGGCAATATATCCTCGGCCTCCTGTGCGATATCACTGGATGAAGCCGTTCGCGACGGAAGTATTCAGGCCGATAATCTGATCTGTATGCCGGTATTCGGCGGTGGATTGACCTGGGGCAGCGCGCTGATTAGATGGTAATCAATTCAGGTTCTTCACACA
>JAFDDW010000279.1 GCA_019310665.1 Deltaproteobacteria bacterium | reverse complement strand
GACCGCATGGCCATTTTCCAGGGGATGGGCTGGTTTGCTCCCGCCATCATGATGGTGGCCCAGGGCGAACGGTCCATGTGCAACTGGGATGAAGACCCCATCACCATGGCGGTAGAGGCTTCCCGTGACTGTCTGCGTGGCCGGGATAAACACAAACTCGATGCACTTTACCTGGCTTCTACAACCTTGCCGTTTGCAGACCGTCAAAATGCCGGTATCATATCGGGCGCGCTTAACCTCCGAGATGACATGATCACAGCCGACCATACCTCTTCCCAGAAAGCTGCTACGACCGCCTTGATCACAGCCCTTGAATCCGTAAAAAGTGAAGAGCGGCATAACATCATGGTGACAGCCAGCGACAAACGGGAAACCAAGACCGCCTATTTTTATGAAATGTGGTTTGGCGATGGTGCTGCGGCTTTAACCGTGGGGGACACCGATGTGATTGCCGAATATAAGGGATCCTATTCCCTTTCCATGGATTTTGTCGATCATTACCGCGGTGCTGATAAAAAATACGATTATGTCTGGGAAGAACGCTGGACCAGAGATGCCGGCTACGGCGATATTATCCCTAAGGTCGTTAACGGGCTTTTTGATAAACTGGGAATCAGCATGGATGATGTCGACAAGCTGGCATACCCCTGTTTTTTTAAACGCGACCACCGCAACATTGCGGCCGGACTCGGTGCCTCAGCGGATAAACTGGTAGACAATATGCATGAGGTCTGTGGCGAAACAGGCGCTGCCCATTCCTTTATGATGTTCATTTCGGCCCTTGAAGAGGCCAAGCCCGGCGATCGTATCCTCATTTGCGGTTTCGGCCAGGGCGCCAATGCCCTTTATTTCGAGGTGACGGACAACATTACCAAACTGGCCGATAGAAACGGCGTCGCCGGATCGCTGGCCAATAAAAAATCTACGGATAACTACCTTAAGTGGCTGAAATTCAGGGATTTGATCCAAACTGAAATGGGGATCCGGGCCGAAGCTCCCACCCAGACGGCGACGTCTGTTTTATGGCGTAAAAACAAAATGATCCTGGGCCTGGTGGGCGGTAAATGCCGGGAATGCGATACCCCCCAGTTTCCGAAAGCCGACATATGTGTCAACCCGGAATGCGGGGCTTTTCACAGCCAGGAGGATTATGAGTTTGCCGATGTGCCGGCCAAAGTGAAGACATATACCGGCGATTTGCTGTCGGTATCCGTTGATCCCCCTGCCATTTACGGTATGGTCCAATTTGAAGGCGGGGGACGGATGGTGGCAGATTTTACCGACTGTGAACTCGATGACATCAGTGTCGGGCTCCCGGTGAAAATGGCGTTCAAGCGTAAAGGTGCGGACAAGGAACGAGGATTCGTTAACTATTTTTGGAAAGCCGTGCCGATACCGGGAGCTGCCGCTGACAAAGATAAGATTCGCTTTGATGATCGCGTTGCGGTTGTCACCGGAGCCGGGGCGGGTCTTGGAAAGGCTTATGCGCTTGAATTGGCCAGACGGGGTGCCAAAGTTGTCGTCAACGATTTGGGCGGTGCCAGGGACGGATCCGGCCAAGGGTCGGCCTCACCGGCCGAGGAGGTCGTCGAGGAAATCAAGGACCTTGGCGGTGAAGCCGTGGCCAATTACGATAATGTGGCCACACCCCAGGGCGGCGAAAATATCGTCAAGACAGCATTGGATGCCTTCGGTCGGCTTGACATACTGATTAACAATGCCGGTATCCTCAGGGACAAGAGCTTTTTAAAGATGGAGCCCGAGAACTGGAAAGCAGTGATGGACGTGCACCTCAACGGAGCCTACCATGTGACTCGCCCGGCCATGGTTGCGATGAAAGAAAACGGTTACGGCCGGATCGTTATGACGACTTCAGCTGCCGGGCTGTATGGTAATTTCGGCCAGACCAACTATTCGGCGGCCAAAATGGCGCTGGTGGGTTTGATGAACACCCTCAAACTCGAAGGAAAAAAATACAACATCAAGGTAAACACCATTGCCCCCATTGCGGCATCGAGGTTAACCGAAGACGTTATGCCACCGGAGCTGTTTGAAAAATCCAAGCCGGAGTTTGTCGCTCCCATGGCGATGTATCTTTGCGGTGAGCATTGCCGGGAAACCGGGGCCATCTTTAACAGCGGTATGGGGTATTTTAACCGGGCGGCCGTATTTACCGGTCCCACTGTTCAACTGGGAGATCCGGAAAACCCGCCCACCCCGGAACAGATTCACGAAAACTGGAATAAAATAAATTCCATGGATGGTGCCAAGGAAATGGAAGATGCCAATACCGCCATTTTTGCCCTTATCACGCCACCGGCCGGGGAGCAAGAAACAGAAGAATCAGCTGGACAGGGAGACGGTGATGTCCAGGCAGTTTTTGACAAAATGGTGGGCGGTTTCAAAGCAGATGCGGCCGCCGGCGTTGACGTCATTTTTCAGTTTGATATTTCCGGCCAGGGGGGCGGTGAATGGTATTGCGTGATTAAAGATGCGACCTGCACAGTTGATAAGGGAACCCACGAGAAGCCTGCCTGTACCATTAAAATGGCGGCCGGAGACTTTCTGGCCATGATGGGTGGCAAGCTTCCTCCCATGCAGGCCTTCACCTCCGGCAAACTGCAAATCGGAGGCGATGTGATGAAGAGTCAGCTGCTCGAAAAGTTGTTTAAAATAGGCGCTTAGGGTCGAGTAAATCCGTTAACCATTTAACAAAAATTATTTTATATAATTTTTCCGGAGGAAAAATTATGGCGACAGGAATAAAAGATAAAGTTGCAATTATCGGTATGGGTTGTACCCGTTTCGGGGAACGCTGGGACATGGGTGCCGAGGAGTTAATGGTCGAGGCCTTTAAAGAGTGTCTGGAGGATGCCGGCATTGAAAAGAACGAAATCGGTGCTGCCTGGCTGGGGACCTGTTTTGACAGCATCAATGTGGGCCGAAGTGCGCTTCCGCTCTCGATGACACTGCGCCTTCCCAACATACCGGTAACCCGTGTTGAAAATTTTTGTGCCACCGGCACCGAAGCATTTCGGGGTGCCTGTTACGCGGTGGCCTCCGGCGCCTACGATATTTGCCTGGCGCTGGGTGTGGAAAAGCTTAAAGATACCGGTTACGGCGGTCTGCCCAGTTTCGTGGGGTCGGATTCGGGCAGTCTGGTTTGGCAGTGGTTTCCGAATATGACCGCCCCCGGTGCATTTGCGCAACTTGCCAGTGCCTATGCGGCCAAATATAAAATTGCCGATCAGGATCTCAAGCGAGCCATGGCGCACGTGTCTGCCAAAAGTCATGCCAACGGTGTGTCGAATCCCAAAGCCCATTTACGAAAAGCTGTGACCGAGGATCAAATCATGGCCGCCCCGATTATCGCCCACCCTCTGGGGCTTTTCGACTGCTGCGGGGTCAGTGACGGTGCGGCCTGTGCTATCGTTACGACACCTGAAATGGCTAAGAAGATGGGCAAAAAAGATTTTATCGCCGTTAAATCACTTCAACTGGCGCTGAGCAGTGGAGAGGAACTGGGCTATAACGATTGGGACGGCGATCATTTCGTCACCACCAGCAAGTGCAGCACCAAAGCTTACCAGGAAGCGGGTATCACCAACCCCAAGGAAGAAATCAGCATGATGGAGGTGCACGACTGTTTCTCCATCACGGAGCTGGTTACGATGGAGGATCTCCATATCTCCGATCGGGGGCAGGCCTGGCGCGATGTGATGGACGGGGTGTTCGACCGTGACGGCAAAATCCCCTGCCAGGTGGACGGCGGTTTAAAATGCTTCGGCCACCCCATTGGTGCCTCGGGCTTAAGAATGCTCTACGAGATGTATTTGCAGTTTCAGGGACGTGCCGGAGATCGTCAGCTGGAAGATCCCAGATTCGGTTTGACCCATAACCTGGGAGGCTTTCCGGCCATGAACGTCTGCAGCATTTCGGTTGTGGGGAGATATGAAGGGTAAAAGGTTGGAGGTTTGAGGTTGGAGGATAGAGGCTGATTGTCAGAAATAAAATGATCCGATCCGAATTTGCCTCAAACCTAAAGCGAAGCGATCATCAAACCTCAACCGGTCATAATACATCTTTTGCCTCCAACCTCAAGCGTAGCGCTCCTCAAGCGCAGCGCTCATTATGCGTAAGGCGATTTAATTAAATTACTCCTATATCATTTCTAAAGCGAGTTTCACCATGGAAATACTCAATTATACCGAGGAGCATAACCTTTTCCGTGAACGCCTGCGGGCTTTCTTGGAAAAAGAGGTGTCTCCATATGCCGACCAGTGGGAAAAAGACGGAATTGTGCCCAAAAGCGCCTGGAAGAAAATGGGGCAGGAGGGATTTTTGTGCATGGATGTTCCGGCTGAATAT
>JAFDDW010000278.1 GCA_019310665.1 Deltaproteobacteria bacterium | reverse complement strand
CTGTAGATCCTAGTGATTATAATCTTCTTAAGTAATAATAACCCGTTAAGGATCTGCCATTTTACTGGGGTTATGAAAAGAGTAAATCACAAATAACAAATCACAAAAATCAAACAAATAACAATGACCGAAATTCAAAATTCCAAACTCATGATCCGCCGACATTTGTGTGAAATAACATCATCAATGGGCAACAAAGGTAAAGGCAGCGATAAACTACAACTGCGCCAAATGTTTTGGTCATTGAATATTGTGATTTGGAATTTATTTGAAACAAAATGATTGATGCCTTAACCCATGATTTTACACTGATGGCCACTGCGTTGGCGACGATGCTGCCCTTTGTTGCTTTTTTGGTGATCATGTTGTTTACCAGAAACCATCGGGGGCTTTCGGCCGGTTTGTCAATCGGAGCGATCACGGTTTCTCTGCTCAGCGCCATTATTCTGCTGGCCCGCCACTGGCACCTGGAGGGTCCGATCCAGTATCTTGGCCGTTGGCTGGTATCCGGCGACATCAATATCCCTTTCGGATTTCTTCTGGATCAGGCCAGCCTGCTCATGCTCACCATCGTGGCAACCATCAGTTTTCTGGTCCAGATTTATTCTTTGGGCTATATGGCCGGGGATGCCGGATTTTCCCGTTACTATGCCTTCATGTCCCTGTTTGCCTGGGCCATGATGAATATGACCCTATCACCCACCATGCTTCAACTTTATATATTCTGGGAACTGGTAGGCCTTTCCTCATATCTGCTCATCGGTTTTTGGTACGAAAAATTCAGCGCCACAGAGGCCGGCAAAAAAGCCTTCGTCATGACCCGTTTTGGGGATGTGGCGTTTTTTCTGGGATTGCTGCTGGTATTGGTTCATCTGGGGGATCTTAATATTTTAGAAATGAACGGTCCCCAGGTGACTGCCCGCATGTCGGCCACATACATTACGATTTCAGCACTTTTGATTTTCGGGGGCATTATTGGCAAGAGCGCTCAATTCCCATTGCTGACTTGGCTGCCGGATGCCATGGAAGGACCGACGCCGGTCAGTGCCCTGCTGCACTCGGCTACCATGGTGGCGGCCGGTGTTTATCTGTTTGGTCGCCTGTTTCCGTTTTTCAGCCTTTCGGCCACCGCCATGGTTATATTTCTGATTATCGGCACGATCAGTATGCTGTTGGCTTCCACCATGGCCATGGTCAGCCGTGACATCAAACAGGTGTGGGCATACTCCACCATCAGTCAGCTGGGATTCATGATTATGGGACTGGCCGCCGGCAGCTACTTTGCCGGAATGTTTCACCTGACCACCCATGCCGGATTTAAGGCCTTGTTGTTCCTTTGCGCCGGGGTTTTCATCCACGCTTTTGAAACCAATGACGTATTTGAAATCGGCCGCCAGGGGGGGCGGCGGTTGAAAATTCCGATGATTTGCACGGTAATCGGTGCGGCCGCCCTGGCAGGCTTGCCGCCTTTTTCGGGCTTTTTCAGCAAAGAGTTGATCCTGGCCGCCTTAGCCGATTTAAAAAATCCCGTCTGGCTGGTTGCCGGTTTGCTGGGTGCATTTTTAACGGCCTATTACACCTTTCGATTGATCTTTATCATCCTGCGGCCGGAAGACATTCAGGATGAGACCGACACCCATCATGATCACGGGCATAGCAGCTACTGGTTAATGGGCTGGCCGCTGATACTCCTGGCCGCCATTACGGTTATATTAGGCTTTTTGGAAGGGACACTGGGAGATTTTTTTAAAGCCCAGCAATTCATCCAGACAACCGGCGGTGGTCACCACGCCTGGTTGCCTTTTGCGGCGCTGGCCTCCGTCGGGGCCGGGATGGTTTTGGCCTGGATCGAGTACGGTCGCCGCGGCGCGTCCCGGATCGGTTTTGTCGAAAAAATTGCGCCGTTAAATAACCTGTTTGCCGAGCGATGGTATATTGACCGCTTTTACCGGCGCTTTTTGGATGTCTTCATCTACGGGGTGGTCTCCAGAGGGTTTACCAATAACGATAATAAGGTGATTGACGGGGGAATTGACGGTCTGAGTAAGGGAACCGTCGCCACCGGACGCGTCGTCTCGTTCTTGCATCTGGGGATGATTCAGTACCGGCTGCTGACGATGTTTGTGGTCATTGTCCTGCTGGCGCTGTATTTTTTCTTCTAACAAGAAGGCGCCTATTGTTGTGTCCCGGAAGTAATTGCCAGAACCCCGGGCGGTCAGGTTATTTACTGCGCAGCAAACAACCTGACCTCCCTTGGCCCAGAGCTAATGAAGGTGCCAGGTGTCTGGTTTCAGGTGTCAGCCCAGCCGCTGGCCGCCGAGGCGGTCATATTGTTCGGAAAATAAACTTCATAATTCTGCGGTTCGCTGTTTAAATTTTATTTTAGGCATTTTAGGCAATTTAGCGCAATTTAGGCATTTGTTATTATGGAATTCACTGGCTTTCCATATCTTTCCACCATTTTACTAAGCTGCATTGTGGGGCTTCTGGTAATCCTTTTTATCCCGGAAGAGCGTCAGACACAGATTAAATGGGTGAGTGCGGTTTTCTCCGGCATCACTTTAATACTATCCGTTTATCTATTTTTTGCTTATGACAAGGGTCAGGGTGGGCTCCAGTTCGTTGAGAAAGTGCCCTGGGTGGAATCGCTGGGGATAACCTATTTTAATGCGGCCGACGGCTTTAATCTTCCCATGCTGCTTTTGACCGGCATCGTATTTTTTACCGGTGTGCTGACCATGTGGGAGCTGGATTATCGGGTCAAGGAGTTTTTTGCATTATACTTTTTGTTGGTTACCGGTGTTTTCGGGCTCTTCATGAGCATGGACCTGTTTTTCATCTTCGTCTGGTATGACATCTCCCTTTTTCCGATGTATCTGCTGATTGCCATCTGGGGATCCACTCGCAAAGAATACGGTGCCATGAAGCTGACGCTTTACCTGCTGGCAGGCAGTGCCTTAATTCTGCCGGCGATCGTCTATCTGTTTGTGCAAGCGGGTTTAAACACCTTTGATGTGACGATTCTTATGCAGCCCGGAACATTTACGCCTTTTGAGCAAAAATTTGCCTTTATCTTTTTATTTATCGGTTTTGGCATCCTGGCCGCCGTGTGGCCGTTTCACACCTGGTCTCCGGTGGGACATGTGGCCGCCCCCACACCCGTGAGCATGGTGCATGCCGGTGTGCTTATGAAAATCGGCGCTTTCGGCGTATTGCGGGTCGGCATTTTTCTGTGCCCGGAAGGATGGCAGTACTGGGCGCCACTCATGGCCGTACTGGCAGCCATCGGCATCGTCTATGGCGCCTTTGTGGGGCTCAGTCAGACAGATCTCAAGTACTGTATCGGATACTCGAGCGTTTCTCACATGGGAATTGTCGGCCTCGGGCTGGCCACCGTCTCGGTGGACGGGTTAAACGGTGCGGTGTTTCAGATGTTTGCCCACGGGATTATGACCGCTTTGTTCTTTTCGGCGATCGGATATATTTATGACCGAACCCATACCAAAATGATTGCAGAACTGGGCGGGTTAAGCCGGATCATGCCGGTGGCTTCAACTTATTTTATCGTCGCCGCTCTGGCCGGCATCGGTGTTCCCGGTCTGGCCACCTTCTGGGGGGAACTGATGGTGTTTATTGCGGCCTTTAAAACCTATCCGCTCTGGGGATCGCTGGCGGTGTGCGCACTGGTAGTCAGTGCGCTATTCATGCTGCGGGTGGTGCAGCATACATTTTATGGCCCTAAAAATGAAAAATATGAGCATCTAGCGGATGTGTCGTTGGGCCTGGGTATTCCCCGCATGATTTTGCTGGCCGTGCTGGTGATATTTGGACTTTTTCCATCATTGATGTTTGACATGATTGGAACAGCTTCTATACCGTTTATGAATGGATTGCCCTGATGAATTGGTTTCTCTTCTATCCTGAGCTTTATTATTTTGCCGGCGGCATGGTTTTTCTGGGCCTGTCGATGCTCAGACAATCCAATCGCCGGCGGGATTATTTCGCTGCCATGTTTTTGGCGGCCCTGGGAGTATTGGTTTGTTTGATTGGCGTCAATCAGGAAGGATTTCTATTTCTTAAAGCTTATCGGGTGGACCTGTTCTCCCAGGTATTTAAGGTCATGCTGTCCCTGGGGCTTTTTCTGGTCATCTGCCTCTGTTCAGAGCTCAGAGCCATCGCTGAACGGCATCATCCGGAATTCTATCTGCTGCTGTTCGTATGTACCCTGGCCATGATGCTGCTGGTCAGCAGCGCTCACATTCTGACCATTTATGTAGCCCTGGAGCTGTCCAGCTATTCACTGTACGTTTTGGTTGCCCTGCGAAGAGATGAGCGCCTGGGCCTGGAGGCGGGGCTCAAATATTTTCTGGTGGGTATTTTTGTGTCGGCTGTGATGCTTTTTGGTATTGCCCTCCTTTACAGCGCCACCCAGGCAACTTATTTGACCGACATGATTCGGGTGCTGCCCGGTGCGCTTGATTCACCTTTGGTGGTCATCGGCTTGCTGTTGACCCTGTGCGGGTTTTTTTTCAAACTCGCTGTCTTTCCCTTTCATTTCTGGGCGCCGGATGTCTATCAAGGTGCCGCCAATCAGGCAACAGCCTATATTGCGACCGCTTCGAAAGTGGCTGCCCTTGCCATTCTTACCCGGAT
>JAFDDW010000277.1 GCA_019310665.1 Deltaproteobacteria bacterium | reverse complement strand
GACAGATGACCCATCTTCGCCTGACGGCTTCGCCGCGGCAGGCAGGGAACAGAAAACAGAATTAAGGTGTCAGGTGTCGGGTTTCACGTGTCATTACCGCCGCCGGCCAAAAAAACTGCCGGTCTGATCGAAGAGGAAACATAATAGTTCACCGCAGAGTTCGCAGAGAACGCCGAGAAAGAAAATTTTAAATAATCTCTGCGATCTCCGCGTGCTCTGCGGTGAGATACTTCTTGAAAATAGCATCGGATTTCATGAAGTTTCATACGATGTGTCAACAAGCATAGGGCATAGAGCAGCGTGAAGAGAAGAGGCCAAAGGCCGAGGGCTGCGTTGCGGCCCACTGAAAAATTTTCACGTACATATTAGCTAAACTATTCAACCAATCAACTATTCAACTATCCTGTTAAGGAGACGATATGCAAGCATACGATGCCGTCGTGATTGGGGCCGGCAATGGCGGGCTTACGGCCGCGGCCACCCTGGCGCAGAAGGGTTTGAATGTGATGTTGCTGGAGCGGCACAACATCCCGGGGGGTGCCGCCACGAGTTTTTGCCGGGGACGTTTTGAGTTCGAGGTGGCGCTGCATCAGCTAAGCGGATTGGGAACGCCGGAAAAACCGGGTCTTCTGCGAATGGAACTGGATAAACTCGGGGTCATGGAAGATCTCGAGTTTGTGGAAATTTCCGATCTATATAATGTGGTAACGCCCGACGGATTTCGAATTACCCTGAAGACAGACCGCGATGAAACCCTGGCGGTGCTCAAAGACGCCTTTCCCCACGAAAAAGATGCCATCCAGAAGTATTTTGATTTAATGGCGAGCTATGCCAATGATATGATCGGGGCTTTTATCTTCAGGGACCCGGAACCTTCGCGCCAAAAATATCCCAATCTTTATAAATACGCCCTGCAAAATTCCAAGGAAATTCTTGGCCAAGACTTTTCGGATCCTGTGCTAAAAGCGGTTCTTTCCGGCTTTTGGGGGTATAGCGGTGTGCCGCCAACCCGTCTGGCCTTTGCTTATATGGCCATGGTGCTTTTCCAGTACATGGAGTTTAAGCCGTTTCACATAAAAGGCGGCTCCCAGGCCCTGTCCAATGCCATTTTAAATAAGTTCCTCTCCAATGGTGGAACCGCCCGGTTCAGCTGTGGTGCCAAAAAGATTATTGCTCAGGACGGCAAGATAAAAGGGGTGGTTACCGATGACGATGTCGAGATTTCAACGGACTATGTGGTTTCCAATGCATCTCCCCTGTCCACCTATAATCATTTGATGAATCCGCAACAGGTGCCCGAAGACGCTCTGGTTGAAATGAAGTCCCGCAATCTAAGTACTTCGGCCTTAACCCTGTTTATCGGCTTTGATTGCGAACCGGACGAGTTGGGCATCACGGAATCAACCAATTTTTTGATGGACAACACGGACATATCAAACGGCCTACTGGAGAGAATGAACCGACTCGACATTGACGACGAACTGATGGTTCTCAGCTGTTATGATGTCAGTGATCCGGAGTTTTCTCCCCCCGGTACCTGCCAGGCCAATGTGGTGACATTAAAGTACGGCGAGCCCTGGCTCAGAATTCCCCCGCGGCAATACCATGATGTCAAATTTCGCTGTGCCGAGTCCATGCTGCAGCGAATAGAGGAAATATACCCGGGGGCCAGAGATCACATTGAAGAGATAGAAGTCGGCACACCCCTGACCCACATGCGCTATCTCGGGCATCCCCTGGGGGCTATTTACGGCTATGAGATGCTGACCAAGGATGCTTTGTTTTTTCAGCCCAGTCGTTATTCACCAATTCAGGGCCTCTTTTTTGCCGGGGGATGGGCCGGTGACAACGGATTTGAGCCCACATTAAGGTCGGGCATATCGGCGGCAAAATCCATTATCAGGAGACTCGGGGCAGGGTAAGATGGATCGAGTTAGCTCCTTTAGGCGCTGTGGTTCGAGACGTTTGGTAGCAAAAAAAGGTTTCAGTGTTCAGGTGTCAGGAACATGGACTGCGAGTACTGAAACCTGAACACCGAACACTGAAACCTGAGGTAAAAACGATTAATTAGTGCCTGAAAGAAAAGTCCGTTTTTTGGTAGGTTGGGTTGAGCCCGATCTGCAATGTTGGGTTTCGTATCTCAACCCAACCTACGAAAATCAAGCATTTAACACGATATGATTTCAAGGGGCGAAACCCAACAAATCGATTAGGCGAGTTTTCGTTCGATCCCTATTTAGTAATTATACTCACTTGTGAAAGTGGAAAGTTAAAGTGTTTTTGCCTTAAAAATAACGAGCAGTTGGCGTCCGGGTTTTCTACTGTGCCGAGCACGTAGTGGGTTGTAATTCGTGTGCCAAAACAACAGACAACAATCAACTGACCACAGACATGATCAAGGAGATCATTATGCGAAAAGGCATCTGGCAGGAATTTGACGGATACCAGGACATCGCCGAAGAAATCAAAGTCAGTCGAAAATTGGGGGGGACGGTTTCATCTGTCGTGGCTTCCGCAGAGGAGTATATCCGCCAACTGCATCCCGAGCGGATAGTGCTGTCTGTGACCGACATCATCGAGGAAACCCCGTCGACCAAAACCCTGCGGCTGGTTTCAAAGGACAACTACCTCCCTCCTTTTCTGGCCGGGCAGTACATTGCCCTTTTCCTTGAAATCGGAACCATTCGCACAAGCCGTCCTTACAGTATATCATCCCAACCCAATCAAACCGGATTCTATGATATTACCGTGCGGCGGATTGAGAATGGGCTGGTTTCCAATTATTTGCTCGATGAGGTCAAACGAGGCGATACGCTGGTCAGCTCCGGACCAGCGGGCAATTTCTACTTTAATCCATTGATTCATAAAAAGACCATGGTCTGCATTGCCGGCGGCAGTGGAATTACGCCGTTTATGAGTATGATTCGCGAGATTATTGAATGCGGACTGGACCGCAGCGTATACCTTTTTTACGGCAATAAAACCATGGATGATATTATCTTTGGCGCCGAGGTCAACCGTATCGCCGAACGATTTGATAATATCCATTATATCCCGGTAGTAGAAGAGCCTTCCGGTGGTTATGCCGGGGCCTGTGGATTCATTACCCGTGATCTCATGAAAGAGGTACTGGAGAACATCGAAGAGAAATCATTTTTTATCTGCGGGCCCCAGGGCCTCTATGATTTCTGCCTGCCCCAGGTCGAAGTAATGGGGGTGCCCCGGCGTAAAATCAAGCAGGAAATGTACGGCGCTCCTCCCAACATCTCGGAATATCCCGGCTGGCCCGATACGATCAGCGAGGATGATGTCTTCAATGTAAAGGTTAAAAACGGACAGCAGATCCAAGCCTGCGCGGGTGACCCATTGCTGACGGCACTGGAAAAAAATGACGTGGTTGTGCCCTCATTGTGCCGGTCCGGTGAATGCAGCATGTGCCGGGTAAAAATTCTTTCCGGCAAAGTGTATCAGCCACCGGGGGTGCCCGTTCGAAAGTCGGACAGGCAGTTTGGCTATGTGCATTCGTGTATGGCGTATCCGATTGAGGATCTGGAAATACTTTTATAGTCAGATCGCGGCTGGAGGCCACTCCCCCATTGCCCGTTATCAGTTATTTGTTAATCGTTATTTGTTTTGAAGTTAAATACATAGAGATCTACTAATAACCAATAACAAATAATTATTAATGATTTACTCGTGGGAGCGGCTTCCAGCCGCGAGGTAAAGGATGAGATCATGTCTGAAAATTATTTAGCCAGTGAGAAAAAAGGAAACATCTATACCATTTCCTTAAATCGTCCAAAAAAGCGCAATGCAATCACGGTTGAGATGCTGAGCGGACTTTGTGAGTTGGTTGAAAAACAGGCGACTGATCCGGACATCAGGGCCATTATTATCAAGGGAGCAGGAAAGATATTTTCTGCCGGTGTTGATCTTAACTCCCTGGGAGCCGAGGTGGGCGCCTGCCTGGGGGAGGCCGGTGCCGGCGGCGGCGCCCCACTGCGGGCCCTGATCTACAGGTTCCAGCAGTATTTTAATCGTCTCGAGGCGGTGGAAATTCCCATTATTTGTGCCATGCACGGCCGGACCCTGGGCCTCGGCATCGAGTTGGCCCTGGCCGGTGATATTCGCCTCATGAGTGACGATTGTATCTGGGCCATGCCGGAGTTAAAACTGGGCGTAATTGCCGACCTGGGGGGAACCTCACGGCTTTCAAGACTTCTGGGACCATCGCGGACCATGGAGATTTTCCTGACCGCCCGCGATTACACGGCCCAACAGGCCGTCGATTGGGGACTGGTGAATTACATCTATCCCCAAGACGATCTTATTGCTGAAGCTCAAAAAATGGCCCGGGATATGGCCGCCACCGCGCCGCTTGCCGGTGGAGCGGTTAAAAAAA
>JAFDDW010000276.1 GCA_019310665.1 Deltaproteobacteria bacterium | reverse complement strand
TATAATGACGGAGCGAAGCGACTTCTACAAATATTCAATATTCAATAGTCAATTCCGGCTTGTCCGGGTTAGGAGTATAGAAATGAATTTAGCCAAATTTCCGCGCAGGCACTACACCGCAGGAAAAACACCGATTGAGAAACTGGGCCGATTGTCCGAAACCCTGGGCGGGCCGACCATTTACATGAAGCGTGACGATCTGCTGGGTCTTGCCGGCGGCGGCAACAAAACTCGAAAACTCGAATTTTTGGTTGCCGATGCCCTAGCGCAAGGGGCCGATACGCTGATCACCTGCGGTGCCGTGCAGTCCAATCATTGTCGCCTGACCCTGGCCGCTGCCGTCAAAGAAGGTTTGAAGTGCCGATTGGTTCTGGAAGAACGGGTACCCGGCAGCTATAATCCGGAAGCCGGTGGCAATAATTTTTTATTTCGCTTACTGGGTGTCGAAAAAGTCAAAGTGATCCCGGGCGGCTCGGACACGATGAAGGCAATGCAACAGGAAGGCGACGAAGTAGCTGCTGAGGGACGCCAGGCGTATATCATCCCCGGTGGCGGGTCAAATCCAATCGGCGCCACCGGCTATGTCGCTTGTGCGCAAGAAATTCTGGGGCAATTGTTTGACCAGAACCTTAACATCGACCGGGTCGTGTGTGCCAGCGGCAGCACCGGAACCCACGCCGGTTTGGTCACCGGCTTTTACGGCACCAACAGCAACCTGCCCGTCATCGGAATAAATGTCAGCCGGCAGAAGGCGGAACAGGAAGAACTGGTCTATGATCTCGTAAGGCAAACCGCAACCCATGTCGGAGTTGCATCCGAGATTCCCAGGGACGCAATTTTGTGTTTTGGTGATTACGTAGGCCCGGGATACTCCCGGCCCACTGACAAGATGGCCGAGGCGGTTCGGATGCTGGCCCGGCTCGAAGGCATATTAATGGATCCGGTTTACACCGGCAAAGCGATGGCCGGTCTAATTGATCTTGTGCGCCGGGGATATTTTGACAAGCAAGAAAATATACTCTTCATTCATACCGGTGGATCTCCGGCGCTGTATGTTTATATGGATTCAATTTTTTAATTATTCATTCGACATTCGTCGTTCGTCATTCCAAGAGGAGTCCATTAATGACAGACAAAACCATCGGCGTCCTGGGCGGCATGGGACCGGAAGCGACCCTGGACTGCTTTGGCAAAATTATAAAAAACACCCCGGCCAAAACGGATCAGGATCACCTCCGAGTCGTTATTGATTCCAACCCCGCAATTCCCGATCGAATCGCTGCCATTGTCGGCGACGGTGAGTCACCGGTTCCGGCCTTGATTGCTGAATGCCGGGTTTTGGAAAAGGCCGGTGCTGATTTTATTATTATACCCTGCGTTACCGTGCACGTCTTTCTGTCGGAAATCCAGGCCCATTCCCAACTGCCGATCTTATCTATTATTGATGCGGTGGCTGAAGCGGTCTGCCGGAAAATTCCTGAGGCCCGAACCATTGGCCTAATGGGAACCATCGCGACGATTCAGGGCGGGCTGTTTCAAAAACGGCTGGCCGAGGAAAGCATTAACACCCTCCTGCCGGACAGGGCCGCCCAGGCAAAAATAATAGATGCTATCAAAGATATTAAAGATATCCGATCGCCACGCACCAGATCTGAAATCACGGCCGCTCTGATCGAGGCCGCCAGGAGCCTGATCAACAAAAAACCGGAAGGTGCCCGTGCTATTATTGCCGGCTGCACGGAGATTCCGCTGGCCCTTGGCCAGGAACATCTGCCGGTGCCGTATTTCGACGCTTTAACAATTCTGGCCCGCGCAGCCATTCGCCGCGCCGGGAGAACCCCGGTTGATTTGAATAGAAGTAATTGATAAAATTTTTAAATAGCCGGTTATCCGGAAAGAACAAGGGTAATGGTGCACAGGAGGAATACATGTCAGAAGGAGTTATCGAAAAATTTCAAACACAGAGGGAAGAACTGAACCAACTGGTGATGGAATATGCCGGTCAGGGTACCAAACGGTTTTACAGCCTGGACTCACAGGCCTACCGCAAAGGCGCACTCCCGACCAGGATCAAGGAAATGCTGGGCCTGGTGGCGATCAAGGAAATGCTGGGCCTGGTGGCCTCTTTTGTATTAAGGTGCGATGACTGCATTAAGTATCACATCATCCGATGTTTTGAAGAAGGCGTCAGCGACCAGGAACTGGAAGAAGCACTCTTTATCGGGCTTATGGTTGGCGGGACAATTACCATCCCACACCAGCGCAAAGCCATGCAGGCCTGGGATGAATTGAAAAAAAATAAAAAATGACCGGAACTTTAGGCGCCAAAATATAGTAAATCACTCAATTTGAGACGAGTCTTCGTAGGCCTCCGCCACATCACTTAATCGGTCCTCTTCCTGATCTTTGACGGCACGTGCCTTGTTGATGGGAGAACGGATGTGGTGTACTATGTCCTTGGCAACTTGATCGGTCATTTGTTTAATGGCACCTTTTTCCGGTTTGCCCTCGGTATCACTGGAACACCCCCACAGGGACATGCCGGCAAATAGCAAAGCTATTGTAAAGTGTAAAAGTTTTTTTGTCATTTAGTGGCTCCTGTATCCGAATTTAAGTTCTGCATGAAGGCCAAATCCTTTTTGCTTCGCTCGACCATGCGGGCTTCGACCTCTTCTGCTTCCAATCCCATCAAGATCTTATAAACATTGTATTTGGTTTTGCAAAAATAAATATCAAAAGCATCCTTTTGGCCGTTTCCGCGGAAAATCCGGATGCCGGGAATTTCTTCTTTTTGAATATACTCACTATCCGTATTGATCAGCAGCGGCTCAACGTCGTATTTGTTCAACCACGGTATGCAGGCGCCTTCCATGCCGAGGGATGGATCCATGATCGATTTGATCTTCTCGGTTACCCCGCCCACGGCCAGAATAATGTCTCCGGTCAAGGAGCCGGTTACTCCGTATCGTTGATTTACCGGCTGCTTGATGTAATCCGATACCAGAGCGATATCCATAGCCACCGAGGCACTGTCGCCTTCCACCCCGCCGTGGGCCTGAATGTATTCCACATACATTTCGTGTCCGACGTAAGGTGCTCCGATTTTGTTCAGCACTTTTTTTATGGAAGCCCTGACGTTTTGGGCGGCCGCTTTGGCAATGTCCCCGATCTTGCCGGGAGCCACTACGGTGTCGGCCGTACCGACATTGATCTGACAATGAATCGGCAGGGGCTGGCCGTACATCTGACCGCTTGATTTTGAATCAATTACCGCCAGGCCGACCACATAACCGATGGAATCGGTCATCGAGCCAATATATTTTTTAAGGTTATTTTTGTGTTCACCAATTTCTTTTGAAAAACCGCCTTCCAGGCTTAAGTGTTCCTGCAAGGCCTGGCGGATATGGCGTGGTTCCACCAGCGCTGAACCTTCCAGAATAGCTTCAAATTCTGCTGCCTTTATAATTCCGTTAATCGGTCGCAATATGCTGCATAATTTGCCGTCCGAAGACCGGCAGCGCAGCTCTCTGGCGATTTCCAACACGGCGCATTTGGTAAATTCCCGGACCGTCGGTTTAAAATCATCCGGAAGACTTCGGCCGTAAATGTGTTCGCTTCTCTTCCTAACGCTTTCGTATCCTTCTTTTTCAATGACCTCACCCCAGGCCTCTTGGAACTCTTGGGCCAGATTTATGACTTCCTGCTTGACATACTGGACAATCTGTTTGACGTTTTCTTCACTCTCCGGCACAGCGCTTTCCATCTGGATGATTTCCCCTTTGTCTTCTATTCTGCTGAGAAATGCGCCGTCCCCTTCTTCCTGCAGGTACATCAGGGTATCATGGTTGCAGCACGCCACAATGATATTATCCGCCCTTAAATAATTCTCCGATCGATCTGCGGCCCCGCTTCCCGTGCTCCGGCCACCTTCGAGAAGGTACTCTTTATTTTGCATGATCTCCAGCAAATCTGCCATGTAGCCGACCTTGACCAGAGTTTTCAACTCATCAATATAGATGATCGGAGATTTGGCGTGAGCGCCTAAATAGGCCCTCATGTGGCAGGGTGTCTGAAGATTTCCCGATTGGTAGGGGTCATGCCGGAATCCGCCCTTCATATTCCGGGCGCTGGGTTCGGAAATCCTGGTCATCAAGTCCTGGTCCTTGCGCGGGTCATAGAGAACTTCCGGAACCATATCGTGTAAATGTTTGACGTCGTTTTTTGCGCCGCCGTTGTTTTCGCGTTGAATTTTTTCCTGGGCCCGGTGATTATTTTCCTGCATAAACATAAAAATGGAGCCTATGCCTGTGATTCCGGCCGCAATAAAGGCAGGCGGAAAATAGAAACCGCCGGCCACCCCCAGGCAGGTCGCAAATATCAGGGCAAGTTTTACTTTTCGGGTCGATTGAATCTGATCGCAAAGATTGAATTCGTCCAGACTGTGTTGAGCGGTTTCGATTGCCGTATTTAAATCCGATATGATTTTTTCGATCTTGGCGGGGTGTTCATAGGCAAAACGAATGTGGTTGCGGTCCTTGCCCGGATAGGCCACAATGGTTTCCTTGGGCCTTAGATAATCTCCCATGGACTTTTCCAGAACCGCTTTAAACATGTTGGCCAGCATCGATTTTCCGGTACCCGGACGGCCCACCATGAGAATGTGGCCTTTGTTCTGCGCAATTTTTCTGATGGCCCTTTTGGCGCGGTCCTGGAAAATAACGCAATCAATAGGATCATCTGGAAGCTTGATTTGAGAGGTATCATCAAATCTGCCAAGACGTTTTCCCAGATTAACAGGATAATCCAGCAGTTCTTTTATCCACAGATAATCATTTTCTTTGTAATCATCAGGCATTGCTATAACCGTTGATGGAATCCAACAGATAAAACCTTCCAGCCTCTGAAATCATGGCCCGTTTTACCACCGCGGAATACACATGCGGCAGATTTTTGCGCAGCGGTTCTAAAGCTCTTAAATCATGCAGAACAGAAATGTCTGTAAACATCCTATCCTCCAAGCGATCAGACAGAAGAATATAACTCAAAGAGATGCCGATCTGCAGGTAGTTTAATATCGGTTTGATCAAGTTTTTTTGATTCAACTCAAGATTCAGTGCCTTAAAGACGTCCTGATAAATTTCTGGAAGCGCTGCCTTGGAATAGTCGATTTCAAGTTTTCTATTAAAAAATAGCTTGATCGGTGTTGCCTGTCCTTCAGTACACAGGATATAAGCCTTGCTTAAACTGGGGTTTGATTTCAGCGATTGCTCAAGCAGGTGCATGTGTTTGAGGAGATGAATATCATCGAGATAAAAATCGATCTTATTATGGTCGGTCAGGACACATGCCTTTGGATCGCCCTCAGAGTTGTAAGTGATAAGCTTGAATGTTTTAGCAGGGTCATAGGATAAAAAATCATACCCCCTCAGTTCAAATAGGCCATCGGCAATGTAAGCTTTATTGAGAATAACACCGACTTTTTCCGAAATGAAGTTACCCAGGTATTTAATTTTTTCCTCGATGCTGCCTTGCAACTTTAAATAGGAGTAATTGCCGCCGACATCTTCGCAGATTCCAACGATTTGAGATATCTGGTGCGGATCCAATTGGGTTAATTTTTTGGCAACCGAATCATAGGGCCTCAGCTGGTCATAAATTTGATTTAGATGCGACTCAAGATGAGTATCTTTCATGGGGGGGATCTGCAATTTATAGCGGGATACGATCACATCCGGCGATCCGATCGGGTTATTTTCCCGTTGCTTTGAAGAACCCGGCAGGATTTTGTGAAACGCTTTCCGAATTTTTTTCAAGGCCCCCTGCTTGTAATGGATTTCACCACCGATCAGCTTTTTTTTGATCTCAATCGGGTTCGGATTCAGCAGATAGCGACCCATGTCTGATATATTATATTCTTTGCAGGGTCCGGTAACATGGCCCTCGGCAATCCGACGCAGGTCAATATCTGAAACCCGCCCCTCGGAAATAATCCATATTTTATTGTTATTAATAGACATATTGCAATAACCGGTGATTGATACGATCGAATATCCTTAAATAAAATCGACAGAATACCTCAACCTGTCGAGAGCCTCTTGGCCGAACGGCTTTAGGCATTTTAGGCATTTCTTTGAACAGCTTGATTTATGCATTAAAATCTATATGCCAAAAAATTAACAACTATATTTTCTAGGATACTATATCGGTAATTTTTTAACTAAGTTGAGCGATTTTTGATGGGGGAAACCTTGGCTGCAATTTCAAATTGATAATCAGGCTCAAAATGTGATATTAGAGCCTGGATCTTACCGTCATGCATTATTTTATTATTCAGGAAATCCTGGGGCTGAAAGGCAAGGATCAAAGCCGTTCAGCCTGCATCGAATATGAAAGGAGTTTTGCGGCCTGTTTAACCAAAGTGCTGAGGGGTGAAGTCCAATTGGCTTTTATTACGAATGAGATTTCGATTTCCGATGTAAAAACGGTCTGCCACAGCGGAT
>JAFDDW010000275.1 GCA_019310665.1 Deltaproteobacteria bacterium | reverse complement strand
CTGATTTTTTTGGTTATTCTGATTCTGAAAATTGAACTTCTATTGTGCAGACGCCGGGAGTGAGCCGAAGAAATCCATGATTGCCGCGCCTGCTTCTTTGGGCCAGCGGTGGGGATAGAATTTGCCCTGGCGGTTGAGGTCTTGGGTGTGGGGACACCAGACCACCGGATTCGGGGTTCCGGGCGGGCCGTAGCACTCGCAGTTTAGGTCCCGGGGTTCGCAGGGCCGGGCCGGCGGCTTAAGACCGTTTTGGGCCAGGGCCCAGTCCCGGGCTTTCAGCCCGCGTGACACAGGGACCAGATCGTCGTTAGGGTTGTGCATGATCATTTCAGCGGCCGGGCCGCTGCACTTGATGTCCCAGATGCGCCCTGCCACCGTACCCACGCCGCGGATAACCGCCCCCCGGGCGCAGCCCAGGCTGTTGGCAAAGCTTGCTCCCAGCGAGTGGCCGACTGCGAAGACCCGCTCGCGGTCGATGCAGTAGCTGGAACTGAACTTCGCCAGCAGGGCGTCGAAGAGGGCGAAATCCCGCAGGCGATCACGCGGGTCGCTGCGTTCGTACCAGCTGTATTTGCCGTCTGCAGCAATCAGACCGGCAGGGTATACGAAAATCGTCGGCACTTTGGAGTTCTGCTCGATGCGGTAGTACTTCCGCACCCGGGTGTTGGGGGTGGTACGACCGTGGAAGGCGAAGATCAGGCGGTGAGGCACATCGGAGTCGTAGGATTCCGGCACAACGGAGATGAACTCGCGGGTGCGGCCGCCGACCTCGATGGAGACCGGCGCTGTGGCCGGTGCGGCACGGCCGCAGCCTTGCGAGCTACTGCCCGTTTCATCCGCACCGCAGCTCGTCGTTGTGACGAGCATTGACAACAGAATCATTCCGAACAGAATCATCTTCCTCACAATACACTCCTCTCATAATTTCCACAGGTGTTTTATAGGAATGGATTCAATTGTATTATTTTTAATCAGACAGGATAAACAGGATTATCAGGATATTTATTTGTCTTCATCAATTTCCGGAAGAAATTGATGAAACCCAATCCACTTTCGGTGGGAAAAAAACTTCACACTTTTGTTTCTTTATTAAATTACGGCACCAAAAAATTGTGGCTGCTTTATACCAATTATAAAAAATCCAATAAATCCTGCGTGCCGAAGCGAGGCGGTGCGAAGACTGGTTGATCCTGTCAAAAAATATAAGGATATAATCGAATCCATTCATTTGCCTTGCGCCTGTCCGTTATATCCAGCAACCCGTATTCAAATAACAGAATTCCACCACCGTGACCCGTGCGCCATGTGCCGAATGCCGTTAACCCTATACCCTATACCTTTTACCTTATACCTTTCTTTCCCAACACCCATCCTATCGCGGAAACACCGCCCCCTTATCCGCACTGGACACCATCGTTGCATACCTTGCCAGGTAGCCGGTTTTGATCTTGGGCTCGAAATCCGGCAGTTCGGCCAATCTGGTTTGAATTTCTTCCTCTGATAGCCGCACATCCAGTTTGTTGTTGGGGATGTCGATTTCAATGATGTCTCCGTCTTTAAGGGCGGCGATCGGGCCTCCGGCGGCTGCTTCCGGAGACACATGCCCGATGGCGGCTCCATGGCTTGCGCCGGAAAAGCGGCCGTCGGTAATCAAGGCCACTTCTTTGTCCATTCCTATTCCGGCCAGAGCGGAGGTCGGAGAGAGCATCTCCTGCATTCCGGGACCGCCTTTGGGCCCTTCGTAACGAACAACGATTACCTCACCCTTGTTGATTTTACCATCGACGATGGTTTGAAAAGCCTCCTCTTCCGAACTGAAAATGCGGGCCGGTCCCGAATGGGTGAGCATTTCATCAGCCACGGCAGCCTGCTTGACAACGGCCCCGTCCGGAGCCAGGTTGCCGGTTAATACGGCCAGGCCGCCGGTGGGATGCACCGGCTTATCCACTGAACGAATGACAGAGGGGTCTTTGATCCCGGCCTGAATTTCGGTCAGCATCTCCCCCAGTGGTTTGCCGTAAACCGTCATGGGGCGGGTATGTATAAGATCGGATTTTTGCAGTTCCGCCATAATTGCCGGAATGCCGCCGGCATAAAAGAAATCCACCACATGATGGGGTCCGGCCGGCGCGATGGAGGTCAGGTGAGGGATTTTTTTAGATACTTTCCCGAAATCTTTGAGGGTCATATCAATATCAGTATAATACGCAATGGCCGGAATGTGCAGGGCCGAGTTCGTGGAGCCGCCCAATGCCATGTCGGCCGCAATGGTATTGTAAAAAGCTTCCTTTGTCATAATATCCCGCGGTTTAATGTCCGCATTTACCAATTCCACGGCTTTATAGCCGGTTTGTTTGGCCAGCCAGATCCTTTCGGCGAACACCGCGGGCGCGCTGCCGTTAAAGGGCAGGGCCATGCCCAGGGCTTCGGCCAGATTGCTCATGGTGTTGGCGGTAAACATTCCGGAGCAGGAGCCGGCCCCGGGGCAGGCGGCACATTCAAATTCGGTTAACTCCTGTTGGGATATTTTGCCGCTTTTAAAGCGGCCCACAGCCTCAAATACTTTGTCCAGACCGGTGTCTTTACCATCCACCTTTCCGGGCAACATGGGGCCGCCGGAGAGAAAAATGGAGGGAATGTTGAGCCGGGCGGCGGCGATCAGCATCCCCGGTATGATCTTGTCGCAGGAGGACAATAGAACCAGGCCGTCAAAGGGGTGGGCGGTGGCCATGATTTCAAGGGAATCGGCGATTAATTCCCGGCTGGGCAGCGAGTATTTCATGCCCACATGATTCATGGCAATCCCGTCGCAGACACCGATGGTGTTAAACACCACCGGCGTGCCGCCGGCGGCATAGATTCCGGCTTTGACGGCATCCACCAGCTTGTCCAGATGCATATGACCCGGTATAATTTCGTTGAAAGAATTGGCAATGCCGATCATCGGCTGCTCCATTTCCCAGTCGGTAAATCCGTCAGCCCGCAATAAGGAACGGTGGGGTGCCCGCTCCGGTCCTTTGGTCATTAAGTCGCTTCGTTTGCTCATTTTCTCTTCCTTTTTTTTGGGTTTAGCAACATATTCGTCATTTTGGAAATAGGACACAGATTTGCACAGATCGTCACGGATTTAAAAACCATTTAACGATATCTGAAATAGGAGATCAAAGTGAGCAGGACCATCGGTTGTAGCCTTTGAACCTTGAACCCGCTTAACCTAGGTATTATGGTTCGGATAATTCAATGGTAATGCCGTTAAAAGCCTTGGGCTGGGTCATGGCGATCTTTTTTCCCCTTAAGCCGATCCGGGGTTTTTGATCCATCATTGCGACGCCGCGCTGTTTAAGATCCTCGACGTCTGCTTCGATATTGTCCGATAAAAGGCAAAAATGATGAATGGCATTACCTCTTTCTTTGCCAAATTTTGCTAGAAAGCCGTCTTCACTGTTGTCTTGTAGAAACTCCAGCCCCAGCCCGTTTACATTCAAAACGGTGCAGCGCATATTTTTTTCCGGAAATTCTTTAATCGCAGGCTTTTCAAACTTCATAATTTTTGATAAGGCATCCAGGCTCTTTTCGATGTCGTCAACGACGATACCCAGATGTCCGATTCCTGTAATCATGGTTATTTCCTTTCTGACTCCTTCAGGGCTCCTTACGGTTAACATTAAATTTATCGAAATCCCGATCATAACTGTATAAAATGTTTTGAGCGTCTTTTTCCAAACAGGCAATCAGATAGCAGTCTACGATCTCCACATTTTTATCACGCCACAGTTCCAGTGTGCGTTGAACGATTTTTTTATCCTTGATTGTAATTCCTTTGTATTTGAGGATGTCTGCTAATCCATTAGCAATGTGTTTTTTAGGAACTTTGTAAAAGCTTTTTAAAACGAATATCACCTGGAATAAAACAATCAGCTTCAACTCCACTCGCATTTTCCCGTGTTCCAGCGCTTCAAAGAAATGATATAACCGTTTATACTTCTTTCCTTTATCGAGTGTTAAAAACCGAATCAGAACATTGGTGTCCAATAGAGCGATCATTTATTCCATCCTTCAGTAAAACCGTCTTCAGTTGCCTTTTTGATGTCCGCTTTAGTTGGTTTTGACTTTCCGGATGCATAGTCGCGAAAGATGCCAAATAATCGTTCAGTCAAAGAGCCTTGGCTTTTTTCTTTTGGCAGGGGTTTTAATAAGATACCATCTGAATCAGCAATCACATCAATCCGGTCACCTATATCAATCTGGTATTTTTTTCTTAATGCAACAGGGATGACCACTTGCCCCTTTGGAAAGACCTTCATTTTAATGGATTCCTTTGTACCGGCTCCCATGATTATTCTCCTGTTAAGGCGGTTATATTGTTATACAATGAAAATATTGTAGTATAACCATAATGTCAAGA
>JAFDDW010000274.1 GCA_019310665.1 Deltaproteobacteria bacterium | reverse complement strand
AAATCGAGGTGGCCGAGTGGGTCCGTCTAAAATGCCACTATGGCTGCAGCCGCTTTGATTCCAACTGGACCTGCCCCCCGGCTACACCGGGCCCTGATAAAGTCCGCGCAATCCTCGATGAATATGAGTTGGCACTTCTTCTGGTGGGGACCAAAAACTGCTCGGATTTTTACCTGAATAACGGCCGCAAAAGGTTTAGCCAGGTGCGTTGCTGGAAAGGCACCATCAGTCTGGAACGGATGCTTTTTCTTGAGGGTTATTACAAGGCTTTCAGTTTAGTAGGAGACTGCTGCGCTCTTTGCAAGGAATGCGCATACCCGGAAGACTGCCGGTTCCCCCAGGAAAAAAGGCCGTCCGGAAGACTGCCGGTTCCCCCAGGAAAAAAGGCCGTCGGTGGAATCATTTTCAATCGATGTCATCGGAACTTTGAAAAATCTCGGCAAAACCTCAAAAATTGCCACCCGGACCGGTGACAACTACAATTATTACGGAATCATACTTTTGGAGTGAAATATCGCCTGGATAGAAATCGAAAATGAATCTTGACAAATTTAGTAGACAATGTTGAGTTAATAAATCGATATTTTGCGATTGGTAGAAAGGATCATTCGCATCTATCCCAATGGGTAGATGAAGCTTGCGTTCAATTTACCCAACTATCTGTTAACAGGCACTGAAAGGAGGTGACGGGAAAGCACATTGACTCAAGGTATTTTAGAACTTTGACTTGAAATCCTAAATGAAAGGAGATTTCCAATGGCCAAACAAATGTTGATCGATGCCTATCGGGGGAAGAGAACGGCAAAACCCCCATGGGTGCCATACGCAGGGGTTCACTGCGCTTTTTTGATCAATGAGCCTGCTGACAAAATGCTCCAGGATCCCGAACTTTTGGCGAAAGGAGTCGTTGAAACCGCCAAGAGATACAAAGCGGACGGAATTCCGCTAGTATTCGATCTTTCGGTCGAAGCCAATTCCATCGGTTGTGACCTGAAATGGTGGGCCGACAATGTACCTTCCGTAACGAATCATCCCTGTTCCGATAAGACTCCCAAAGATGCCGGGCTCGAAATGCCCACTAAAGACTCCGGTCGCTGGCCGGTGCTTTATGAAGCAGCAAGAATTGCCAAACCACAGCTGGATGAACTCGATTGCGTCTTGATGGGTCTTTTTTGCGGTCCTTTGACCCTGGCTTCCCATCTGGCCGGTGTGCGCATCTTTACCGATGTTTACAAACATCCGGATTTTGCTGCCGAGGTTATCAAATTTGCCGGTGAAGTAGGCGCCCGCGCCGCGGAATTTTATGCGGAAATGGGTTGTGAAATTATCGCCATCGTCGATCCGGTGGCCTCTCAGATTAAATCCGAGACCTTCCAGCAATTTGTAACCCCCAATTGCCAACCGGCCATTAAAGCGATTCATGATGCCGGAGTGACCTCATCATTTTTCATTTGTGGTGACTGCACCAGAGTCATGGAAGATGTCTGTAAGATCGGTACCCACGGCTTTGCCATTGATGAACAGCTCAACCTGGTGTTTGTTCGCGATCTGGCGCGCAAACACGGGGTAGGCTTTGGTGGCAATTTGAAGCTGACGCTGGCCCTGAGCCTTGGGTTGTTGTCTCCCAGAGAGGATGCGATCGTGAGCTTGGCAGCAGGTGGGCAAGAAGGTTATACCTTCGCCCCTGGCTGAGATATGCCCTACGATGTTCCGGTGGAACATATAGACCAAGTATTGGAAGCTAAAGAATGGTACGAACAATACTATGCCAAGTATCCGGAATCTTGGTAAAAAAATGAAAGGAGGTTTCGGATCATGGCAGACGAAAAAATACAAATAGATGTATTGACCCTGGACAGCGTACAATGTGCCGCTTGCGGCTACATGATGGAATCCATCGCCGCATTGCCGGCCGATGTACAAGAAATGATCGAATACACCGAGTGGTCCATCAAAAGCAAAGATGGTGTCGGCAAGTTTCTTGAACTCAAAGGCAAAGTTTTACCGACCATCTGCATTGAAAAAGACCTGGTATTTGAAAGTATCATTCCACAATACGAGGAACTCATCGATGAGATGGCCAAACGTGCCCCTACGGATGCTATGCGGGAACGCATTATATCACTCCGTGGCCATGGATTTGAATTTGATAAAATTCAGGAAAACCTGAAAAAAGCGGGATCGGGCCAAGCCACCCGTGCAGATTCAACAATAACGTCATAAAATGCTGATGATTTGTGGCCGGGTCCTTTACAGGACCCGGCTTTCCTCAGTTTTTCATCGGGAGCTCCGCTTATTGTGAAGAATCATGGGGCAGTCGATCACTTAAAATTTTTTATAATCCAACATGACCTCCCTAAAACAGATTTTGCTCTGTTTAATGTCAAATGCCCATACTGTGGCAAATCCGACCGCATCCGGCAATTGGAACCGCCGGATTCTTTAAATTCTCAATTCAACCCCCAGGATTTGACTGAGTATACTAAAATCTGGCACAATTTCGCCCGGCCTGGTGATTCTTTAGGCGTTTGTAAATTCTGTGATATGCCGCTTAAACTGATAAATAACAGTAGTGCGGAACCACTCTTTCAGGGCGAATAGCTAAATCCCCCATTAAGGGTTGAGGTTTGAAAAATTTGATGCCCAAAGGAATTTTGTCATGAAGATAGAAATATTAGGCACCGGTTGTAAGCGCTGTGATCAACTCTATGAAAATACGATGGGCGCGGTATCAAAAGTTGATTCTCCATCGGAAATTAATGTAGAAAAAATCGGGGACGTCAATTATTTCACCAAAATGGGAGTCTTCATGACCCCGGGGCTTGTGATTGACGGCCAGGTGATATCAACCGGCAAAGTGCCAAGCACCAACGAAATTATGAAAATGATCGTGGAGAAGTTATAAGTCATGTCCGAAATAACCCGTGTATATTTGATTACCGGTTTCCTAGGTTCCGGCAAAACCACGTTTCTCAATCGGATTATTGACGATTTCCCGAAAGATAAGAAACTGACCATCCTGGTTAACGAATTCGGTGAAATCGGCGTGGACGGTACGTTGGTTGAAGGTGATGAGATTGACATGATGGAGATCAGTAAGGGCTCCATCTTTTGCGTGTGTGTTAAAACCGATTTTATTAAAGGCCTTTACGAACTCAAAAACAAAGTCCAGCCCGATTTTCTGCTGATAGAATCCACCGGGGTTGCCAATCCCTCTGATCTTAAAAAAGATTTAAAGCTGCCCATATTCGATAATCGGTTTCATTTTATGGATCAGTTTTGTGTGATCGATGCGGTGCATTTCATAGATGCCTATAATGTTTATGCATCCCTGGAAAAACAGATCGCTTCGTCCACTGTATTTATCATAAATAAGATTGATCTTGCCTCACCGGAAACGATTGCCGAGACCAAGAAAGTTATCCGTCAGTTTCACCCGGACCCGTCATTTTTTGAAACGACCTATGCCGATATTCCGTTGGGTTCATTTTTTGATTTTACAGCACCCGCATCATCCGATTCAGAAACGCCCGAATCGGAAAAGGGAATTTCAAGTCGATTGTCGGAGGAGGAGCTTGAACAATTCATCGACGACCTCCTTGACAGTCCTGATCTCGAGATTACACCACCGGACGCTCTTATGTCAGTCGCCTATCACTGGGAGGGAGACAAACTGGAGCAGATCAGAGCCATGGCCAAAGCCCTGCCCTCTTCCATTGTGCGGGCCAAAGGGTTTGTTGAAGAAAACGACTGCATGTATTTGTTTAATTATGTGATGGGCACCTGGACGGTGGAAGAAACCGCCGTACCTAAAAATCGGATCAAACACCAAAATATTGTGGTTTTTATCGGACCGCCCGAATCCATGGAAGGTATTGAGCAGGCCTCCAGGACCGGAAATTGGTCCAACAAGGGTGTTTTTCAGCCCTACTCACAGTCTTGATTTTAGATTTTGGATTGCGGCCCGCCCTGGTGCGACTTGCTCGGAATTGATTTCTGCCTTGGTAATATCCCAGTAGGACAGCGCGTTGTATTACTACCGTGTATGATCGGTCTGGGACAGGGATTTTGGATTTAAGGTATTCTGCCTATTTTATAAATGGATAGAGCGCAGCGATACCACCAATCAAAAATCCGAAATCTAAAATCCAAAATCTTTTAGTGGTTAACGGAACTTTAAGTTGACAAACTCTAAATCAGGACAAGAATAATGTCTGATAACAGATATGATCTAATGATTTTGGGTGCCGGACCCGCCGGCATCACAGCTGCCTTATATGGTCAACGGATGGGATTGAAAACGATTGTTTTTGGCGACATACCGGGTGGCAGTTCATATATGATCGAACATCTGGCCAATTTTCCCGGACTTATGGAGGGAACTTCCGGTACCCAATTCGGCACGATGGCATTCCAGCAGGCCCAGAAAGAAGGTGCCAACTTTACATTGACGCGTTTGGAAAGCCTTAGCCATAACGACAAGGCCTTTATCGGTGTCGATGTCGACGGTCAAGAGCATACGGCTCTCAGTGCCATTGTTGCCACCGGGCGGGTGCCCAAAAGATTGGCGGTTTCCAATGCCAACTTGAGGGGGGTTCATTTTTGTTCCATCTGTGATGGACCTTTATACAGAGGGGAAAATGCCACATTGGCTGTTGTCGGCAGCGATAATACCGCTGCCCAGCATGCGCTCACCCTGGCACGGACGGCCGATAAAGTTATGCTTATCTGTCGCAGCAATACCCTTAAAATGGATGCCGTTTATAAAGATCAGA
>JAFDDW010000273.1 GCA_019310665.1 Deltaproteobacteria bacterium | reverse complement strand
ATAAATGGGGAGTTCGTAGAAGTATATGTCAAAAAAACAGTTATAAATATGCCATCCGTACCATTATTATTACTTTATTAGTAATTCTCGTCTTCCCAAAAGTATATTTTAATAATTGTGTGTCAACACCCTGGCTGCGTGCTCATAATCAGAACAAAATCAAAATTACATGTAACTGCTATATACCAAAACTTATGGCACCACTAAAAATGCTGTGATATACAGATGTAATCTGCAATTTATTTAAATTTCATGTATTGGCAAGAGTACCAGAAAAAAGTCAAGCACTTTTTTTTACTTTTTTTAGACAACACTCCCCCTGTCCGGATTGTACCGGTTTTTTTTGAAGTTTATTGTACCGGAATTAGCGACTACAATCATAAGCTTTTTGAAGCCCGGCGTAGCTGGTGGAAACCCCTGTCCAAGATGCCCGAGATTGGCAAACTGGTATGACTAGATCTCTATTGATTTATAGGATCAGAGTACCTTTGAGCCATAAGGGTGGTTTCGGACGGACAAGGTGAGGCACTCTTGCCATAGCCGTCGATGACAACCATTAATTGTGGTGCACCGCGACAGTTAGGTCGTTAGCCATCCTGTCCGCCGAAGCGACAAAAACCTTTGACTGTTGAGACCAAATCCAGTTTCTACTTGGGCTTATAGTTTTAGTTTTATATCATAGAGCTCCTGTACAATTTGACGCCATTGGCCAAGGGGTTGATCCTTGGCAAAGGCCGCTTGTTGCGCGTGGGCTTTTTTCCACTTGTCACGCAGTAGCGGCCACGCAGTCAGATAATGGCCGGCGCGCTCATGCATTTGGATTTTAGGGCTGCGAAGTTTCGGTGGCATATAAACTTGCGAACTTCGCATCAAACACATGGCCATACGTAAAAAGCGTCGGCCAATACCAAAGTCCGCGTGTTGTCCTGCTGCCTGACGACGTTTGTAATCTTGTAACAGCGGTTGCGGACCACGAAGTCCAATCTGAAAAGCAGACTGCACGACGCAATCTTTGAGCAGATGATTACTTCGTTTACTGACGCGGCCGGTATGGGTGTGACCTTCAATACCGCCGGATTGTTTGACTCGCGGAATAATTCCGGAATAAGAGGTCAGATTGTTTAATGGTTTTTGTTCAAAGGGGTTGCCGATTTCAGAACTCACCCCGGCTGCCAACACGATACCGACACCCTTGATGCTGGTTAAAAAGGCACCTTGAGTTTGCGACAACACAAGTGCTATTTCTGACAGCAGTTGATCGATGTTTTCCTGCAAGCACCGGTAATGCTTAATGTGATGTTCCAATGAAAACTGCAGGGTTGCGACATACTCATCAGGAGTCGTGATCACCTGGGCTGCATAGCTGTGAAGCTTGGCCGCCACACTATCAGCATCTGGAGTTGCGCAGCGCTTGAGTATTTTAACCAATGTACGTTGTTGGCGGCGACGGATTTGCTGCGCACTGAAACGATCTTCCATCAGAACCAATGAGCTTTTGGAAAATGGATTGATGCCGGTGTTTTTTTCATTCAAAAAGCCGGGAAAGAGCCGATCGACCAGGGTATGCACACGGTTTTTAACTTCGGTCTTCATCACTACCAGCTTTTTGCGATGTCGCACCAGCGTTCGCAGATTCCGATAGATGCCGTCTTGAGCCGGACTGCATTTTGCCCTGAGGTTGAGCAGCATCATGGCAATGCCCATGAGGTCTATGCGGTCGGTACTGGCCTGTAGATTTTCCCGTTGCTTTTTGGCATCATGGGCATTGACGTTGGCCACCAAGAATCCTTTAGTGCGTAATGCGTTGGCAAAGTTTTCTGCGTATGAATTGACATCTTCACCACCAAAGAAGACATATTCTTTTTTGATGTGACGTTGACGACACGAGCGCATCACCTGGTCAATCAAATATTTGACGCCTTCAAGGGTATTTTTCACTGAAAACGGTTTGCGTAGAATATCGCCGTAACCGTTGCAAAACATGACTATGTGGTCTTTCTTAGCGTAATCGATGGGAACACACATCATCTTTAACCGGTTGCCTGCCTTTTCAAACAGACGAAGTAATTGTTGACTTCGGTTTTGAAAAATGTTTTTCTTTTTCATGGTGAAGCTCCTTTCGTTTCTGCAGCTGCTAAATTGCAGACTGCTCATTTTGTATACCACCGGCATCGCCCGGATGGTTCCGTAAACAGGGGAGCTTCACCTTCATACTTTTTTAAAGGGATCTCATCGTTATCTATGTCCCTCAGTAAAATCTGTAATGACGGCCCGAGTTATCGAGTTGGGGAGTCGAGCGAGCTATACCCTTCGGGCTCGCTCGCCTCCCCAACATCTATCTCTCGGTAATGTACAAGTTATGTCAAGTTTCGAAATTGCTGATTTATTACATATTATTGCAACATATCGCGAGTCCGGTAGAAAATAAAGTAAACACAAAGTATTGAATTGTAGTTTTCATGAATGAGGACTGAAAGTAGTCGTCCTGGGTCATAAAATATTTTGATTTTAAGAACGATGACAACGACGAAGATGATTTGAGCAAAACCTAAACACGAAACGTGGAATCCTGAACCGCGAATCCTATTTTTGACTCCAGAGATTAAAACTACGGTGTATTTTCCAACGTTTTTACGTTATTTCCTCCCGTATTGTTGGCTACCGCCAGATCGAGGGCGTCATCGCCATCCCAGTCGCCTGCAGCCAGTGCACTGGCGCCCGTCTGCGTCCCGATCGTATCTTCAAGTGTGAAACTGCCGGCAGGGTCATTTTTTAGCACGACAACTGTGTTGGCGGTAAAGTTCGCAACCGCCAGGTCAAGGTCCCCATCGGCATCCCAATCCAAGGCGATTACTGCGCTGGCACCTGTCAGGCTTCCAACAGCCGCTACATCAGTAAATAGGCCGGTGCCGTCATTTTTCAGTACGGCAACCTCGGCAGCAGTGAAATTAGCCACCGCCAGGTCAAGGTCCCCGTCGACATCCCAATCCCCAGCAGTCAGGGCAGTAGCACCCGTCTGGGTTCCGATGGTGGAATCGGCTGTCAAACCGCCGTCACCGTCATTTTTCAGCACGACAACACTGTTACCGGAACGGTTCGCTACCGCCAGGTCAAGGTCCCCATCGCCATCCCAATCACCGGCAACCAGTGCGCTGGCACCTCCCAGGCCGATGGTTGCCTCTACATCAACAAAGTTGCCGTTACCGTCATTTTCCAGTATGGCAACCTCGCTGTTGCCGAAATTGGCCACGGCGAGGTCGAGGTCACCGTCGCCGTCCCAATCTCCCACGGCCAATCCCCTGGCGTTGGATTGATCAATAATCACACTTACAGAACTGAAGTTTCCGCTACCGTTATTTTCGAGGATGCCGACAGTGGAGCTTCCGTCGTTGGCCACCGCGAGGTCAAGGTCCCCATCGCCATCCTTATCCAACGCTACCACTGCGCTGGCACCAGACTGGCTAATGATTGTACCACCAATAGTGCTGAAGGTACCCAGACCGTCATTTTTCATTATAACAACGGTGCTGTCACTAAAGTTGGCCACCGCCAGATCACTGTCGCCATCATCATCCCAGTCTCCGGCAGCCAATCCTCTGGCACCCGACTGGCCTAAAATTGTATCACCTGCGGCATAAACGCCGGTACCGGCCAACGCTTCGGCCCTAAAGCGGTAAACAAAGGGTGTGGCCAAGGAAGTACCATCTGTTGCCTTCAAGGAATCGGTTAGGATAACCTCAAGTATTTCACTGGTTTTGAACGCAAAATCAGGATTGAAACGCAGTGTGTGTGATTCGCCGCCGGTATATAGTCCTGTCAGTTTACCGGTTTTATAGCCGTAAACCACAAAGGTAGCGGCCGAACCCGATTTCATTCTTTTGTCAAAGGTGGCCGTGATAGAATTCCCTAAATTTACCGAGCTGTTATTAGCTGTAGGACTAACACCGGTTAGTTTCGGTGGATTTTGAGCGGGCGAATTCGGGTCAGACGGGTCAGGACCTGTCCAACCATCGCAAGCTACAAAACTGAACGAAGATATAAAAACCAGAATACTGATCCAGAAAGTTGCTCTCATGATACTGCTCCGTATGTTAATCTGACGCCATGCTCCAACAATGCTGAATACTTGTGAGATTTTCTTCATAAAGGACATATAATATAATCTTAAAATTTAAGACAGGATTTTCTAAAATCTACGACCTCGCTTTCAGATGCTAAACCATAGGTTTTATATCCGCTTTAAAACTTGGTGTATCTTCAACTTAACAGTGGCAGAGACCAATTTCGTATATCTGCTATAAATATGGACTCTTGAAGTGTCCGAAATTCTGTGATTTACAAACCATATCTGAGTTTTGTTGCAATAGTAGTAATGCCCTTACATTCATTCCCCAAAAAGAGCTATCGGACACAAACCCTGATGACCTCTTTGGCTGTAT
>JAFDDW010000272.1 GCA_019310665.1 Deltaproteobacteria bacterium | reverse complement strand
TGTTTGTAAAAGCGATCCATGGCCGCATCGGCGCTGGCATCGATTTCCTTGGCAGTTCCCCCAAAAGATTGACCCGCAAACAAACCGCCAAACAAAAAAACAGCGCTGAGCGCAAAACACAATAAGATAGAGAATTTCCGATTTGTTCCAAATGATCCTGGTTTCATAAGACTGACCTCCTTTGTGATTGATATCATCCACCATGACATTAAGTACTGATCGGAAAGTTTCAAGCACTATTCTTATTAGCTCAACTTTCGGGTTTCATGTGGGAGCGGCTTCGACTCGGCCGAGCTCGTCGCGGGCCAGCCGCGATAAATGTGCTCCTGATGATGGTATATCGCGGGAAGATGCCGTTCCTACATCTATTTCAGGGTTATTTCGTTCGAATCCCGAAAGTTGAAGTATAAGCTGAATCAGGCTTTGCGTGACAACGCCGTATTTGGGCGTTAGATGTGGTTTTGAAACCACTTTTAGCGGATTTGACCAACAGACGTAGTTGTCTGCCCCACCGGGATGGCCCTTTCTTTTGCCCGTCTAAGAAACAGGCGCATGGTGGCGGAAGATGCCAGGCTACCCAGGGTCAGTCCGACCGGTCCGATCAGATGCCCCGGCATGCCCATTTTGAGAAAGGTGAAACCGGTGGTAACGATGGTTACCATGAACAGGGCATGACCGGCCAGGACCGTTGCCGGTTTTTTTTGCCAGGCCGCCAGGCCTTCAGTCTGGGCCCTGATCGCCACACTGAAGGGGAAGAATAATAGAGAAACTACGGTCATCCTTACGAGTTGTAGATCCTGTGGTGTCAGTTTCTGCAATTTGACATAGTAAAATTCTATCAAATTGGGAACGGTGAAGATGAGCGGCAAAATGCCCAGAACAAAACCGGCCGCCAGGGCAAAATACAAGGTTTGGCGGTCGCTTCTCGATTGGGGGGGGAATGCAAGTACGATGGTCTGGATGCGGGTTGCCGCAAATGCCATCGGATTGGCCAACCCGAGCGCCAGATAGTAAACCGGAAGTATGCGACCGGGATCCGGTGCACGGGCGATAAAGCCTGCCAGAGTAATGGCGGAAATCGACAGAAAATGGCCGCCGATCGACAAAGGCAGATTAAACCAGAAAATCTCTCCGGCTCGGGGCGGGGTCTCCGGTGAGGATTCGAGGGATGCTAAAAATGGCGCGGCAAATATTCCGGACATCAATACTTCTATCGTCACCGGTATGGTCAGGCAAACCACGGCCCAGACCGGACCCACCAGACCCAGGGTACAAAATAGCGGGGACAGCAGAGCGGTAAGGGCTATGCGGCCGATGGTCGCCAGGCTCGCTTTGCCGGTTGCCTTGCCGATATACATAACCACAAAATAGGGAATCCGCACAAAAAATAGAAATTGAAGGGGAATGCTGACCAGAAATACTATTCTGGCCGGTTGCTCAATGGAGGACGGCAGGCCGATGATTTTGCCGAAGAGCACATGCGCCAGGGGAGGGAGGCACAGGATCGCCTGGATTACAATGATGGCCAGACCGGTCAGGAGTGTGACAAGCCGGAATTTTTGATACCCCTCGCGGGTTTTGGCAAAAACCATACCGGTGGTAACGTAACTGATGGCAGACATCCCGAAAAAGAACATGACGATATTGGCTTGTGCCAGGCCGGCCAGATTCAGCGGGCCACCGGGGCCACGCGAGGCCACCATGGCCACCAGCGGATAACACAGTGCCTGGGAGGCGGCCTGGATTGCCAGGGGTACAAAAAAACGGACGAGGGTCCAGTTACTCGCGGGTGACGTCATTGACATTATCAAAATTCTCCGACCAGCCTGACTTCCCGTTCAAGCCTCACCCCAAAACGGTCGGAAACTTTTTTTTCAATGAGTCGAATCAGCGCGTATACATCGGCGGCCGTCGCGTTGGCCACATTTAGAATAAATCCGGCATGTTTGGGGCTGACCAGGGCTCCGCCAATGCGCTCATTCTTCAGACCGGCTTCCTCGATCAGGGCCCCGGCATAATACCCGGAGGGCCGCTTAAACACACTGCCGCAGGATGGATGTCCAAGCGGTTGCTTCTTGGCGCGCAGGGAAAGTATATCATCCACTCGAGTTGATAGTTTGTGAGGGTCTGCTTCTTCAAAACGAAAAACAGCGGATGTTATGACGACATCTTCCAGCTCCGGCACGCGGCGGTAGCCGAACTTAATTTTATCGCGGATCACAAAAAAAGCAGATCCGTTGGGACGGAACCCACTGACCGTATGGATCGTGCTTTCGATTTCCCGGCCGAATGCACCGGCATTCATTCGCAGCGCGCCGCCAATCCCGCCGGGAATTCCCGCCAGTTGCTCGATGCCGGCCAGGCCTTTTTCCACTGCGGCCCGGATTAAGTCAAATAAAAGCGTGCCGGCGAGCACATGGGCCTTCCTGTGGCTGAAGGTGCTGCCGCTGAGATTCTCTCCCAGATAGAGGGTAACGCCGTCCCATCCTTTATCTGATATCAGCACATTGGATCCCCGGCCGAGGATAAAAAGCGGAATTTCTTTGCGGTGAATGAGTCTGAGAACGCGGCCGACGCCGTCTTCGCTGGCCGGCGCAATCCAGACCGCTGTGGGGCCGCCTATTTTGTAAGAGGTATAAGGGGCCAAAGGCTTACCGGTCTCGATATCACCGTCGGTGACGGCGGCCAATTGCGAAGCGATGGCGGCAGGATCAAACTTCATAGAGTCACCCGATTAAAAATATTCGCATTTTTAAAACTACGTTCTAAATGTGTAGTCAATTTTATCTGTTTAATCATAAAACCACTTTGAAAGCAATTTTTCTGATTTGAAAAAAAGCTCAAGCTTTTGTTTCGTTGTGCCGATAATTTTCATGGTCAGCACAATTGATCTAAATTGGCACAGAAAAAGATTGAAACCACTTATGGATGGTTCAACGCTGCTTCGGAGGCGGATGGTTGGGCCGCAGTAGAGTGAGTGAAAAATTTTCTGGTCAATAGAGTCGGAGGTTTTATTTTTTCGGGGGTGAAACACAAAAAAGGGGGAAGATTTATGCAAGCAGAAGATTTTTTCAGGGTTATCAGCGAATTTGAGTTCATTTGTGATGATATCGTCGAGATCAAGCAGCGAGTTGACCTGACAAAGTCTGAGGATCACAAAATTTCTCAAGCTATCTCCAGTGTCGAAAAAGCGAAAAAAATACTAACCGAGCTTTTTCCGAATATAAAATCCCTCAACTACGATATACGTGAAGATCTGGCGGAGGAATTCGCCGACATGTACTAATGCGATTTTCATCCATATATATCATTAGACGCCAGATTTTGACTTTGCGCCCCAATTTTTCCGGCTATAAGTTATTTTCGATATCATTTAAAAAGTTTTTAGAGGATGACTGTTTTACCCTATCGCTGTCGGTCTCTTTTGTATTCCTGCTGTCGATTATTCCGTTTGCCACACTGAGCATCCTGGTATTTGATTTGATTCAGAAGCTATTTTTTGCACATACCAACTGGGCCGGGCAGGTCACTGATTTGCTGGCGGACGAATTGAACCAGGTCATACCCTTTGTTTCCAGGGAATGGATGAAATCGCATGTCATCAATCCCGACGCCTACGGGTCATTTAAAACCATCAACTTTTTAATGTTGCCGATTATCAGCGGGCTGATTTTCAAAACACTTGAAACTTCCTACCGCAAGATTTTCCAGCTGCCCTCCCGTCATCTGCTGCTGGGACAGGCCATTTACGTCACCATGAGTATCTTTGCGGTGCTGCTGTTTTTTATATCCAACTACATCTGGATTATTGTGTCCACGTCTGCTTCTCATTTCTTGAACAGTATCAACAAAACGCCCGACCTTGAAAACCTGTACCGATTGGCTGTGGGGTACACCCGGTCCCAGCCGATAAATTTGGTGTCGCTGCTGGTTTTGATCGGTTTTTATCTGGTTACCGTTAAACTATTCTTGAATGTCAAAATAAAGTGGCGCTACCAATTTTTATCCGGGCTTATTTTTTGTATACTGTGGATATTGGCACGCCAGTTCTTTGGATTGTATATCCAGCATATTTCTGAAGTAAACCTGCTTTACGGTTCCCTTTCCTCGGTCATTCTGTTTTTGATGTGGATTTTTTATTCATCAATGGCGTTGCTATTCTCACTGGAAGTCATGCACGTGCTTCATCGCGGTAATTGGCAGTATCGCTGGTGGTAGGTCGTGTTGCGGGTTGCGCGTTGCGGGTTACGGGTTGCGCGTTGCGGGTTGCGGGTTGCGGGTTGCGGGTTGCGGGTTGCGGGTTGCGGGTTGCGCGTTGCGGGTTGCGGGTTACGGGTTGCGGGTTACGGGTTGCGGGTTGCGCGTTGCGGGTTACGGGTTACGGGTTGCGGGTTACGGGTTGCGGGTTACGGGTTGCGGGTTGCGCGTTGCGGGTTACGGG
>JAFDDW010000271.1 GCA_019310665.1 Deltaproteobacteria bacterium | reverse complement strand
AAAGAGGTTCGAGGTATTGTTGCGCGCTATTATTTGGTTGTTCGTTCGGTGCTCAAGGAAAAGCCCCACCTACGAAAATGCCTGACTCGATGCAGGCACTGCCAGATATTATTTTTCACCCACCCCCGCAATGCCGGCCGTAGCGATCTTAGGTGTCCTTTCGGTTGTCGGCAGGCTCACCGCAGCAAAAATGAAATCCAAAGAAGCATTGAATATTATCGCAGCAAAGAAGGCAAGCTAAAGAAAAAGTATTTGAACGACCGGCGCAATGGCCGCATGCCTGAATTGAGTCCGGATGGAAAGCCCCCCGAGGTTGGTGAAACTGAAGTTGATCAAACAACTGTGTTTCACATTCAGATGGTAACGGGCCTGATCCAAGGGCGAGCTGTTAGCCTGAAGGAAGTCATCGGATTGATAGATAAAGTTTTGAGACAACACAGCATCGACATAGACGCAAAATTGGCTTACGCTTGGTCCTGTCAGCAAAAAGCTCCTCCCTAAGGACGGATGATGGTCGATGAAGTAGAGATTTCCAGTTTTGATCTGCGCTATGAAGGCTGCCGAATGAGATCTGCCGGTGCCGAGAAAGCCCTGATGTTGTCGATTTTAGACAAAGGCATCCGCGATCCTCTTTGCGGTATCGATACAAAGCAATGTCGAATATTGCTCGATGGCTTCAAACGCTATCGATGCGCGAATAAGCTGGGAATCGGCATTGTGCCTTATTGTTCGCTGGGCAGTGATGAAGCCTTTGGCATTATAGAGCTGATTCGCATCTCAAATGCAAAAAGTCTCAGTATTCTGGAGCAGGCTAAGTTAATTGATGAATTGAAACGGGTTCATAACATGTCGGTTTCTGAGATTGCCCAGCTTGTTGACAAAAGCAAAGGATGGGTGGGCATGCGTGTTGGTATGATCGGACAGATGAGCCCGTTAGTGATGCGCAAGCTATTTAGCGGTCAATTTCCTGTTTACGCCTACATGTATAGCCTGCGTCCGTTCATACGCATGAACGGTATCAATAAAAAAGAGATTGACGAATTTGTCGGTTCGGTTGCCGGTAAAAATTTTAGTGTCCGTGACATAGAACTTTTAGCCCACGGCTATTTCAAAGGAAGTGATCAATTGCGAGCGCAAATCAAAAGCGCAAATATTTCATGGGCATTGAGCCGGCTCAAAGACAGCGCTGTCAAGGCAGCCGATTGCACGAAATTAGAACAGCAGATGCTCAGCGATCTTGAGGTCACACAAAAATACATGCACCGGGTCACCTATAAAAGTTTGGATAAACGATTGAAAAACAACACTTTTTTTGCCCAGGCCAATCTTCTGACCGGTGGCATTTTGAGACAACTCGACGCATTTACCCAAGCGATAAGGCAATTTCATGATCGAAGCGGACAAGCGTAAAGCGGTTTATTTTCTTCACAAAGAGGGCATGGGCGTACGAGAAATTTCTCGGCATATGGACATCAGCACCACGACGGTGATGAGCATTATTGCCCAGGGCGGACAAATGCCCGAAACGGTAAGAACCGATAAGATTGTTATCGACGCGGATCTTGTCAGCCGGCTTTACAAACAATGCGACGGCCGTATTCAGCGGGTACACGAAAAACTTACCGAAGAGGTTGGCATAAACATTGGCTATTCCACATTGAGCAAAATGATCCGTGAACTTGACTTTGGCAAAAGCGGCAACCAACGCTGTCAGAAAGTGGCTGACGAACCCGGCGCTGAGATGCAACATGACACCTCGCCTTATCGCATTAAATTTAAAGACAAACAGGTCCTGGTTCAGGGCAGTCTTTTATATTTTCGTTATTGCAAGATCCGCTATTTGAAATTTTACCGTTCATTTGTTCGGTTCAAGATGAAATGCTTTTTTCATGAAGCGCTTACTTTTTGGGGCTATGCGGCCCAGATATGCATCATTGACAACACGAATTTAGCCCGTCTTCGGGGCACGGGTAAAAATGCCGTGATGGTGCCTGAGATGGAACGATTTGCTAAACAGTACGGCTTTGAATTTATTTGTCACGAGATCGGGCACGCCAATCGGAAAGCGGGCAATGAAAGGGGGTTTTATACCGTTGAGACAAATTTCTTTCCGGGCCGCAAATTTGACAACCTTGAGGATATGAATCGTCAGGCTTTTGAATGGGCCACAGTTAGACAGGCCAACAGACCCACAGGAAAAACGCGTCTGATTCCGGCGCAAACCTTTGAATATGAGCAAGCGTATCTTAAAAAGCTGCCGGCCTATGTTCCTGCCCCCTACCTTGTCCATGAAAGAGGTACCGATCAGTACGGGTATGCCGCCTTTGACGGCAATTTTTATTGGATACCGGGGACAAAGCGCCACGATGTGAAAGTGCTGCAATATGCCGAGCATTTGATGATCTATCGCAATCGCATACTGCTGGGTCGCTACCGGTTGCCTGCCGATGGTGTTAAAAATGAGCTGATCGCTCCCGAAGGGCAACCAAAGCCGCCGTATAAGCCCAAGTATCGCAAAAAACCCACAGCCAAAGAGGAAAACATACTGCGCACAGCAGCCGAGGAGATCAATGATTACCTGGATTTTGCCATCAAATCCGGCGGCAAACACAAACACCGCTTCATCCGGGGGCTATATGGTTTGTACCGAAAAATCGCCCTTGAGGTGTTTATTAAAACGGTCAAGCGGGCGTTAAAGTATCGTATTTCCGATATCAAAACCGTTGAACGTATTGCCATACTGCAATTGACAGCCGGTAATTTTAAATTGCCGCTGCCGCAAATCGATGAGCAGTTCGAAAACCGAGCATCCTATATCGAGGGCTGTTTAGCCGATGAAGTTGATTTGAGCGTCTATGACAAAATTACCGAGGATGACAATGAATGAAGAACTCAAACAAATGCTCAAGTATATCCGGCTTGGCGGCTTGCTTGCAAACTGGGACCCGTATCTTGCAGCCGCCCAAAAGGGCAATTATTCTCACGTGCGTCTGCTCAAGTATGTCGTTGAGCAAGAGTATCAAATCAAAAAGGAAAATTCCAGAAAGATGCGGCTGACCCGGGCCAAGATCCCAGAAAAATTCGTTATTGAGACATTTCCTTTTGCCAGGCAGCCGAAGCTGAACAAAAAGAAAATCGTGAACATGTATGACGGCTTTGATTACATGTCAAAATGCCGCAATGTGATCTGGATCGGTCCCACTGGCACCGGTAAAACAGGGCTGGCAACCGCTTTTCTCACCCATGCCATCGATCAGGGATACAACGGCCGGTTTATCGCATTTGCCGAGCTTGTCGAACAGCTTTACCAGGCGGTAGCTGATCACACTGAAGCCAAGGTAATCAAAGCATTTGTCGGCTCCGATTGCCTGCTAATCGACGAGTTAGGCTATGTCGAAGTAGAGCCGGTGCAGGTCGGACTGTTTTTTACCCTGATGAATAAAAGGCATAAGAAAAAGACCACGCTGATCACCTCAAACCTCGGCTTTTCTCAATGGTCGTCTTTTTTGAAAAACGACCACCTGACCGCAGCGCTCATCGATCGATTGACAGAAAACAGTCACGTGATCAACATGAAAAACTGCGTCAGTTTAAGACCCAAACTCGATCCGGTCGCTTGATATGACAAAGCGGTGTTTTTCCAGCCAACAGCTTTATACCTTGCGCAATGATATTGCTGTTGAGTTACTGATCGAAAAGACGTTAAGCATCCCGTGCCGCGTGACCGAAGGCTGCTTTCGTTTTCTGTGCCCCTTGTGCAACGCGTTTGACACCGCGGTAAACCCAAAGACCAATCTGGCACGATGTTTTCGTTGTGAGAAAAATTTTAACACCATCGATCTGGTGATGCTGATCAGACAAACCGACTTTGTTCAAAGCGTAAAATTTTTGCAGTCAATTCATCAAAAAGATCCCGTCTGCCAAGATCGTGGCGAGCTTCAGACGATATCGGCAAGCACCCCCCGGGGTGCTTACCGGATGAAACCCAAAACACCGTCAGCAAAAGCAAACAGCGGTCCGTGTGGCATCGCAAAGATTCTTGACAACGTCCTGCCTCTAAAACATGGTGGCATCCCAGAAAAACGATCTGCCGAATACAAACCGAAAAATTCAGTAGTTGTTCATCAAAAGGCTGATGAAGATCGTATTGTAAAGCTGGAACAACAATTGGAATATCTGGGTCGCCAAATCGAAAAAATAGCACAAACGATTAACGCTGAGCTTCCTTCCAAATAATCTGTGCAAAGGCTCAAATAAGACTCTGTGTAAATTTGCCTGTCATTGAGCATCTCATCTAACCTTCCATCAGTCTTCAAACTACAGCGGGGTAAGCAGCAGGCAGGGTAGTATTTTTATCTACAGGGGCGGGGCAGCGGGATCCGATCAAACTCTCTTTTTGTTGTTTTGTGAACCAACGTCTAAATTTACCTGAGTAAAACTGTATCAGTTTA
>JAFDDW010000270.1 GCA_019310665.1 Deltaproteobacteria bacterium | reverse complement strand
ACGTTGAATGGCCTCAAAGGCCGCGTCCAGGTTGATGCGGGGCTGAAGGATTAAGCTGCCGCCGGTTAAAAGTGTGGCCAGGCTGCAGGTTTGTCCCAGAATATGAAACAGCGGGGCATTGCCCATGACCACGTTTGCCTCGGGTGCAAACAGCGGGCTGCTCATCGTGATTTGCTCCATGGCTGATACAAGGAAAAGATTATGGGTGATCGGGACGCCTTTGGGAAACTTGGTGGTTCCGCCGGTGTACAGGATTTCGGCAATGGAATCACCGTTGCGGTTGTTAGCCGGCAGGGGCGCAGATGGATCTCGATAGCGGGACAGCAGCGCTCGAAAGGAATAGGTGTTTTGGTCCAGGGCAATTTTGCCTTTGGGAATCACATCGAACAGGAAGCCGAAATACCGTTTCCACCAGGGCAGCAGATCCGCCATTTTTGCAACAATGACCTTTTTAAGGCCTGTTTCAGGCAGAACACCGGTCACGTATCCGAAATTGGTGTCCGCACAGATAATGGCTTCGGCTTCGCTGTCGTTGGCAATGTAGCTGATATCGTGGGGGGTATATATCGGTGTGATCGGGACGGCGACGGCACCGATTTTTTGAACTCCCAGCCATGAGACGACCCAGTGAATACTGTTGGGAATATACAGCATAACCTTCTGACCGGCTTTGACCCCGTTATCGCTAAGGGCAGCTGCAAAGCACTCCGACAGATTCTTTAATTTGCGGTAAGAAAATCGGGTGCCCAGATAAAACACAGCGGTTTTATCCGGGTGACGTTCGGCCGTCGCCTCAAAGGTTGAATAAATATTATGATTCGGTCCCATAGTCATACTCACCTGCCTCAAACACCGAAATAGGCTGATTTTATCTCGGGATTGTCCATCAATTCTTCGCCGGTACCCGATAATGCCAGCATGCCGTTTTCGATAACATATCCGCGGTCAATAATCGGCAATACGGGTCGGGCAAATTGTTCGGTGATCAGAATGGTAATACCGGATTCTTTCCTGAGGTTCGTAATGGCATCAATCAGCATGGTCTGCATCATAGGACTTAAACCCAGTAAGGGCTCATCAAGCAGCAACAGGGTTGGTTTGAGAATTAAAGCCATCCCAATGGCCAGCATCTGTTGTTCGCCGCCGCTTAAAAAGCCTGCCTTGCGCTTTTTTAATGGATTCAAGGCAGGAAAAATGTCGTAAACCTGCTTGATTCTTTGAACCATATCCGATCGTTTTACCCGGTGACCGGCTATTTTCAGATTCTCCGCAACATCACTTTCAGCAAAAATCGGATGCCGCTCCCTGGATAAAACCAGGCCCTTTTTTACCCGCTCAAAGGGTTGTACCTCGGTAATGTTTTCACCCTTGAAGACAATCTCACCATAGATGTTTATTCTTTCCCCGCCTTTGCGTTGCTCTTTGATCTTCATGTCAATAATGAGACCTGAGATCGTGTTCATCAATGTGGTTTTGCCGGCGCTGTTGGATCCAATAACACCGACGATTTCACCCTGATCGATGGTCATGCTAAAATCGTTCAACGCCAGGGCATTTTCGAAAAAGACCATTAAGTTCTTGACTTCAAGCAAAACTTTTAACTCCTCGATTTAGTTGATAGCTCATAGACTGATAGTCTTAAGGGAATTAAATCATTTGAACTATGAGCTATGAGCTTCCTTACGCTTCAAACCCCAGATAGGCATTTTTGACCGCATCGCTCTCCATAACTTCGGCAGCTTTGCCGTCAGCGATTTTTTCTCCGTAGTTGAGCACGATTACCCGATCGGCAATTCTGAACAGTTCCTTCAAGCGGTGTTCGATCATGATAATGGATTTGCCTTCCTGGCGCAGCTTCTCGATAATGGGAACAATGCTGGCGACTTCTGCCAGGCTCAAACCCGAAAACAGTTCATCCAGAATGATCAAATCCGGGTTGAGGGCAATTGCCTTGGCCAATTCCAGCCGCTTCAAATATCCCTGGGGCAGCACGCTGGCTGGTTTGTAAGCGACGTGAGAATCACGTTCAAAACCGACCTCTTCAAGCAGATCCAGCGCAACTGCATCCCGGTCACCGTATTTCCCACCGGTCATCTGCTTGACCCTGGGCGAATAAAGGGGAATAATCATGTTTTTATAGGCCGGCAACTGGTAAAATGGTTTGACCATTTGAAAGGTTCTGGCGATTCCCAACCGGACTATTTTATAAGGGGCACGACCGGTAATGTTTTGTCCACGGAAGACTATCTCACCTTTGGTAGGTTTCACAAAACCGGTAATTAGATTGACGGATGTGGTTTTTCCGGAACCATTCGGTCCAATCAGACCGAGCAGTTCCCCCTCAACCAACTCGAAGTTTAAATCCTGGATGGCCTGTACGCCCCCAAAATTTTTATATAGTTTTGATACTTTGAGCAAAGGTGCTGCTTCCATTATTCAACCTCGACCCATCTTTCAAATTGATGATATTTGCGCTGGATGTAATGAAAGATGCCTTCAGGGATTGCCACGGTGAAAACGACGAGAAACAAACCATAAAATACAATCCTGAGGCCTCCCAGGCCGCGCAGAATTTCCGAAAGAGGCACTAGAATAAATGCCCCCAGCATGGAGCCGGCCAAAGTACCGATTCCACCGACCACCGCGGAGGCAATCGGCAAAATAGAATAGTCCAGCGCAAAAACAGGCATGCCCACAAACAAATAGACATGAGTTAAAAATGCACCGGCAAAAGCCCCGATGGAACTGGCGATGAACAGGGCCTGGATTTTAAACCAGTAGATATTGATGCCGGCGTTCATCACCGAACGATCGTTATCGTTGATTCCTTTTAATACCAGACCGAAATCGGAATTCATCATGCGACGGAATCCAAAAAGGACGGCCAACAGAACGATGATCAGGACATAGAGCTCGACCCATTTCGAGGGCAGGGCAGTCAGGCCGCTAAGGCCTTCGGTACCCCCGAAAATTCGCGTGGCCTCGATGATGCGCACCAGCATCAGCGGCAGCACCAGGGTGACCATCGAAAAAAAGATACCCCGCAGTCTTAAAACCGGAATGAGAAAAGCGGTGCACAGTAAACCGCCAAAGATGGTTGCCAGTGGAATAGTAATATAGGGCGGCCATCCCCAGTAATGGTTCATGGTACCGGAAAGATAGGCACCTGTTCCGAAAAACAGGGCCTGCCCCAGGGATATCATACCGGTTTGTGCCATTATATCCCAGCTTATAGCCAGGAGCGCAAAGACCGATACCGAAAGTAGGACCCTTTGCCAATAAACGCTCAGGGCAACGGACAGTACAAGCAAGCCCACAATCGGCAACAAACGTGGAGCAGCCAGATAGAGCATCTCCCGCCATGAGGAAAGTGCAAAAATATCGCTGGATCGAGCCTTAATGCCCCTGTCTATTCTTTCCTTACGCCTTTTCTTTCGGTTCCCTATATTTAATTCCGCATTCCCCATTCCGACTTCCACATTCCTTTAAATTCTTTCTTCCAGTTCCTTTTGTTTGCCGAATAAGCCCGAAGGCTTAATAACCAGTATGGCCAGAATTGCAATTAACGGAACCATCATCACCCAGTGGCTTTCCAGATACGTAACAGTAAAGGTTTGGGCATATCCGATTAAAAATGAGGCCAACACTACCCCACCGGTTGAGCCCAGGCCTCCGACAATACAAACAGCCAGGGCGTTGATTAGGACACTGTAGCCCTGTTCAACGTTAATGGTTCCAAGGGGCAAAATAACGATGGCCGCAATGGCGGCGTAGGCAGCACCAAAGGAAACACTGAGCATTGCCACACGGTCGGAATTAATTCCCAGGCTTAACGCGGTCCTCTCATCCTGGGCAATTGCTCTGAATCGCAGACCGGTGCGCGTGTGGTGGGTAAAAAACCAGAGAAAACCCGCCAGGGCAACGCCGATGATCACGATAAATATGCGCTGTATGTCAATGATCACCTGGCCGAATTCGATGCTGTCATCTATAAAGACGGGCAATGAATATTCAAACCCGATAAATCCCAGATACTTGAGCAGTTCTAAAATGGAAAGTCCGATACCGAAGGTGGCGATGACTTCAGATAATACCATGCCCCGTATTCTAAGCAGAATAAACCGGTACATCAGAGCTCCGACTACTGCGGTTAGTGCCACTGCCAGTATTACTGCTATAAAAAAGGGTAGGCCAAGGGAGTTAAAAAAAATCCAGCACAGCAAGGCCCCTAAAATATACAGAGCACCGTAGGCAAAATTGGCGACTCCGCTGATTCCGAAGGTCAGGTTGAACCCCAGGGCCACCAGCATCAGGATAACGCTGTTTACAAAACCGTAGACGAGTGTATTGGCTAACATGAAAAAACCAGAAAAAACCTGCCCTCCTTTCCAAGGAGCAAAGGAGGGCAGATTGGATGATTTAATCCCAATTAAGTTAAAAACTAAGCAGGAATTATTCGTTATAATGAGTAGCTA
>JAFDDW010000269.1 GCA_019310665.1 Deltaproteobacteria bacterium | reverse complement strand
GGATAACCATATTGCAAAGGAGGGAAAAATGCCGGGAAAAGTCGCAGAATATTTTCTTAAACCATACACAAAAGGAGGAAAAAGATGCCGGTAAAAGTAGCAGAAGAATGGTTGAACGCCTGCGCCGGTTGCGAAATTTCTATTCTCAATATTGGAGATGCGTTGCTGGATTTGCTACCGGAACTCGATTTTGTCCATATTCCTGTTTTGATAGACCATAAGTATTATGGGCAACGGGGTGATAAGGACACCCTGGAAATTCCGGAGGCCGTTGTGGGCATCGTTAGCGGTGGCGTTCGTAACGAGGAAAATATACATGTTCTTGAAGAAATGAGGGCAAAGACGCAGATTCTCATTGCCTTGGGAAGCTGTGCGGTCCATGGCGGCATACCCGCCCAGGCAAATATGTTTGCCAGCGATGAGATTTTCGAATGGGTTTTTCGCGGATCCCCATCCACGGACGCGGCGCCCGATCCTGATCATCCGAATGTGCCCAAGTGGACTGCTGCCTGTCAGGCGGCGGACGAAGTCGTCAAGGTGGATATCGCCATTCCGGGCTGTCCGCCTCATCCGGAGTTAATCGCCGAAGCGATTACGGCCCTGCTGGAAGGAAAGACCTCCTGGAGCCTGCCCGAAAAAAGCGTCTGTGACACCTGCCCGGTGATCAGGGAGGAAAAATCGTCTGAAGGCCCTATCAAACGCTGTTTTGAAAATCTGGAGTTTGATCCCGAACAGGGTCTGGACAAAATGAGATGCATCAATGAACAGGGCATGCTTTGTCTCGGCCCGGTTACCCTGGCCGGCTGTGCCGGCTCCTCGGGAGCACCCCGGTGTGTTCAGGCCAGAACAGCCTGTCGAGGATGTTTCGGCCCCATCCGCAAAGGAGCCAGACCCATGGTCGATATGATGGGAGCCATGACATCCATTGGTATGGATCCCAAGAGCCTTGTCGATCGCCGGGCGATCATGAACCGGTATATCGGCGGACACGGTAATCTTAGACCCTTACCAGCACGTCCGGTAAGATAATAAAGGGGGTGATATAAAAATGGAAAACGTGATTAATATTCAACCGATAACTAGAATCGAAGGGCATGCCAAGGTCGCAATCCATCTGGATGACGCAGGAAATGTAGCTGATGCTCGCTTGCATGTTCAATCTTTTAGGGGATTTGAGAAATTCTGCGTGGGACGGCCCGCTGAAGAGATGCCGCGTATTGTCTGTCATATCTGTGGGATCTGCCCCTGGGCACATCATCTGGCTTCTTCTAAGGCCGGGGATGCCTGTTTCGGTGTGACCCCGCCGCCTGCAGCAATTAAGCTGCGCCGGTTGATGCAGATGCTGGCATATGTTGGAGACAAGTTGTTGAATTTTTATTTTCTGGCGGCCCCGGACTTTGTTATCGGGCCGGATGCGGATTATTCCGTTCGGAATGTTATGGGGATTATCGGTGCTGCGCCGGATATCGCTAAAAAAGTGGTACATCTCAGGCATCTGACCGCGCAAATCATCGAAAAGTTTGCTGGCAGAGCGATTCATCCTACCTTTTCAATGCCGGGTGGTGTCAGCAAACCCATGACGGAAACCGAACGCCAGGATATTCTGGGGCATGTTGATGAGCTGTTGGAGTTTTCAAAATTTACAATCCAATTTGCCAAGGAGAATGTCTTTCCAAAGTATATGGACGCCATTAAGACAATCGGTGTCATCGAAGTCGGATACCTGGGGACGGTAACCGATGACGGTGCCCTGGATTTCTATGACGGCAAACTGCGGCTCATGAAACCGGACGGCAGTTATGATGATTTCGCCTATGATCAGTATCTGGATTATTTGGGTGAACATGTCGAACCCTGGTCCTACCAGAAGTTCCCATATGCCAAAAGCTGGGGAGATGGATTTTCGCTGGACCTGGACAATCCTTCGGGGATTTATCGCAGCAACACCCTGTCCCGCATCAACGTGTGTGACAAGATGGCCACACCACAGGCCCAGGCCGAACTGGAGGAGTTCAGAGAAGCATTCGGACGCCCGGCCCACCTCACGTTGCTTTACCATTATGCCCGCCTGATCGAGCTGGTCCAGTGTGCCGAACAGATGGTCGAACTGGTGAACGATCCTGAAATAACCGATCCGAATGTTCGGACCAAGATTGAGCCAAGGGCTGGCCGGGGTGTGGGTTGTGTGGAAGCACCTCGCGGAACCTTGATACATGATTATGAGACCGACGAAAACGGCCTCATTACCAAGGCGAACCTGATTGTGGGGACCACACACAACAACGCGGCCATGAATCTTTCGGTGAAGCAAACGGCTCAGGAACTGATTAAAGACGGCATCTATGATGAAGGGATTTTAAACAAAGTGGAGATGTCGATACGCGCCTATGACCCGTGACTGAGCTGTGCTACTCACCGCCTGGATGGCGGTATCGCAGTTGAAATGACGATTCTGGACGTGGATCAGAACGTGATCAACAAGCTGGCCAATTAGTTTATAGACCGATCGAGCCGCAAAATCTTGACTTGAGTTTTTGCGGCTCGTTTTTTGGATGCCTTTAGTGTATATTCACCGAAAACATAAACTTCCGACTTGATGTGCAAATGATTAAAGATCTTTTTGAAAAACCGGTTTTGGTGCTGGGTTGTGGCAATATCCTTTTTGGCGATGACGGCTTTGGTCCGGCCGTAATTAATCACCTTAAAGAAAACTACTCCCTTCCGGATAGTGTGCTCGCCATGGATTTGGGCACGAGTATTCGAGACATTCTGTTCGATCTGGCCCTGAGCGAGAAGAAACCACAAAAAATCATCATTGTGGATGCTGTTGATTACCCAAACCGAAATCCAGGAGAGGTTTTTGAAATAACAGTTGAGGGGATCCCGAAGAAGAAAACCTCCGACTTTTCCCTCCACCAATTTCCAACGGTGAATATACTTCAAGAACTAAGGGATCACACAGGGATAGTGGTAAAGATCATAGTGGCACAAACCAACGAAATACCTGATTCAGTACAACCCGGCCTTTCAAAAATAATGGAGGAGGCAATCGTTGTGGCTTGTGAACAAATTTTGTCATTAATAAAGGCAAATGATACTATGTAACGATTTGGAATCAGGGAGATCTATTTATGTGCCTTGCAATCCCATCCAAAATTACAAAAATTGAAAACAGCATCGGAACCATAGATGTTGATGGTGTGAAAAGAACGGCAAGTCTGGTCCTTGTTGAAGATGTGTCAGTTGGCGACTATGTTATCGTTCATGCCGGATTTGCCCTGCATAAAATTGATGAAAAGGCTGCAAGGGAATCGTTGAATTTTCTCAAAGAGGCCGCTGCTTTTGGGGACGAAAGAGAAAAGAGGATTGACAGCGATTGACCATGGCCGAAGATCATGTTGCCAGAAGACTGGAAGCAAGCGGCATTGTGCAGGGGGTCGGTTTTAGGCCCTTTGTCTATCAGCTGGCAAAGAAGTATAATTTAAAGGGAGATGTTGCCAACACTTCCTCAGGTGTGACCATTTATATCGAAGGAAACTTAAGTAATATTGAGTCTTTTTCTCAGGATCTCGCTCAAAAGAACCCGCCTTTGTCCCACATCACTAAAATTTCGGTTAATCCCGAAGCTGTAAAAAATACTAAAGGATTTACCATTGCAAAAAGTCAAAATTCCATTGGTAAATCAGCCCTTATATCACCGGATGTATCTGTTTGCGATGATTGTCTTAGGGAGCTTTTTGACCCGGCCGATCGGCGTTACCGATATCCATTCATTAACTGTACAAACTGCGGTCCCCGCTATACCATTATTGATGATATCCCGTATGACCGGCGGAAGACTTCTATGAAGCATTTTAAAATGTGCAAAAGGTGCCAGAGTGAATATGATGATCCGGAAAATAGAAGGTTTCACGCCCAGCCAAATGCCTGCGATGTTTGCGGGCCTAATGTGACTTTGTATGATAATAGGCGCAGGAAAATTGAGACCGAATACCCCATCAAAAAAACCGCAGCTCTTTTAAAACAGGGATTTATTCTGGCCATAAAGGGCTTGGGCGGCTATCATCTTGCAGCAGATGCGGAAAATAGTGATGCTGTCACACTTTTAAGAAAACGAAAGCACAGAGAAGAAAAACCCCTGGCCGTTATGTCTGTAAATTTAGAATCTATCCTCAGATACGCCGATATTAAACCGGAAGAACAGGCACTTCTTGCATCAATTAAGCGTCCCATTGTTATCTTGAAAAAAAAGCAGTCCGGGGCACCTGATTTTAAGCCCCTGGCTGATGCAGTTGCACCGGGAAACAGGTATTTTGGTGCAATGCTTCCCTATACTCCGCTCCATTATCTCCTTTTAAGTCCGGATGTAACCGGACAGGATTTTACCGCACTGGTAATGACCAGCGGAAACATGAGTGAAGAGCCGATAGCCATTGATAATGATGATGCATTCAAACGGCTTTCAGGTATTGCTGATTATTT
>JAFDDW010000268.1 GCA_019310665.1 Deltaproteobacteria bacterium | reverse complement strand
CCTCATCAAAGGTTTTATCATCAACCGTTTCCGGGGAGATATCAGTCTTTTTGATGACGGCATTGACTGGATCGAGCAAAAAACCGGGAAAAAGGTATTCGGCGTCCTGCCCTGGTATAATCATATCAACATCGAGCCTGAAGATTCGGTGGTGATCGAACAGCCGAAACAGGTACTTGAAAACCCCGGCCGTGAACCCGCAGTTGGTGTTATTCGTCTGCCCCATATATCTAATTTTAATGATTTTGATCCCCTGTCAGCGGTAAATGGGCTGGCGGTCTTCTTCCTGGAAAAGGTTCAAAAATTGTCCCAATTTAGCGCCATAATCCTTCCCGGTTCTAAAAACACCCGTTTCGATCTGAATTGGCTCCACAAGACGGGCTGGTCGAAAACGATCAGGAATTACGTCGCCCAGGGCGGCCATGTACTGGGAATTTGCGGAGGCTATCAGATGATGGGCAATTATGTTCATGACCCGGACGGCCTTGAAGGAACCCCCGGTAAAACAGACGGCCTGCGACTGCTGCCGGTTGAGACTTATTTAATAGCCCCCAAAACAACGACCCTGACACGATTTTCCCGGCAGGGTCTGTGTGGATCGGGATATGAAATCCACATGGGGCACACCAACAGGGCAGGGGGCTTGCCCTTGTTCCGGGTCACAGAGCGCAACAGCCAGCCCTGTGAAGACGAAGAAGGATGTATTGCGCCGGATTCCGGAAATATGGGCACCTATATCCATGGCCTCTTTGAGAATCCAGCAATCATGGGTTTCTGGTTGCAGCATATCGGCCTGAAAAATCTGGCAACATCCGATTTGGGGGGATTGGAGGCCCGGAACAGAGAATATGATTTGCTGGTTGAACATTTTGAAAAACATATCGATGTCAAAGCAATCGTTGCAACCGTTCTGGGCTGAACCTTTGAACCTTACAAAATGGAGCTTATTCCAATTGAAAAAAACCGTATTTGTGATTGGTGGGTGCCGGAGCGGCAAAAGCCACCAGGCGCTGAAAACAGCCGAAAGCCTGGACCGGGACAATCATGTCTTTATTGCAACCTGCATACCGTATGATGACGAAATGAAACAAAGGGTCGCCAGACACCGTGAGGAACGCAGCCGGCACTGGCAAACTGTGGAAGCACCCATTCACCTGCCGGAGGCGATCGCTGAAACCGGTCAAGAGGCCGGCGTAATTCTGGTGGATTGCCTGACCTTATGGATCAATAATCTATTGATGGAAAAGCATGATTCTGAACAGATACTGGATCAGGTGCAAAGCCTAACCAGGGCTGTTGAAGCAGCTGCCTGTCCGATCATCCTGGTATCCAATGAGGTCGGAACGGGTATTGTACCGGAAAATAAACTGGCCAGGCTTTATCGAGATCTGATCGGATCGGCCAATCAAGCCGTCGCCGAATGTGCCGATCAGGTAGTCTGGATGGTGGCCGGGATACCGGTGACCGTCAAGGGATGATTCTTAACAGCAGTGCTGTATCTTTTAGGTTTTATTGATCTCCCTATTGCAAGGAACAGCAAATTAAATTCCAAATTACAAGCATCAAATTCCAAATAAATCTCAAATCTCAATTTTTCAATGACCAAAACATTGTTTGGGATTTTGAATTTTGGTCATTGTGATTTGCCCTTCGACCTGGCTCAGGGTGGTGAGCCTGTCGAACCGTTTGATATTTGTGTTTTGTGATTTGGAATTTTCTTAATTCTTTAGGCTATTTCGAAAGTATAAGAAAATACTATATCAGTGAAATTTAGACTCAACAGGTATCCATACTTTATGCGCCACTTCATCTCAGCCATACAATTTATAACCATTTTGCCGGTGGGCAAACCGGGCCCTTTTGATCCCCCAAAGATGATGCCGTTTTTCCCGCTGGTGGGCATCCTCTTGGGCCTGTTGGTCGCCATTTTCGACCGCCTGGCTCTGATATTTTGGAACGAACCCGTTGTCGCCCTGCTTGATGTGATCCTGCTGGCGACAGTGACCGGAGCATTTCATTTGGATGGCCTGGGGGACACGGCCGACGGCCTTTTGGGACAGCGCCCCAGGGACAAAGCCCTCACCATAATGAAAGACAGCCGCATCGGTGCCATGGGCCTGGTAGCCGTCGTTTTCGGTTTAGCATTGAAGTGGGGCGGGATTGCAGGGTTGGATGTGAATCGAAGTCTGTTGTTGATCGTTATTCCGGCTTATGCGCGCAGCGGGGTGTTGTTCGGAATTCGCTTCCTTGAGTACGGAAGACCCGGCGGCGGAACCGGGTTAGAATTTTTTAAGGAAAAACTGAAACCGGTAGCATTTTGGGGATTGGCTCTTCCGGTTGGCCTGTCATTGTTCCTGGGATGGAAAGCGTTGTGGTTAAACCTGTGCTTTATGATTATCACGTCAACTATTCTATATTACTATAAAAATCGAATGGGATGCATCACCGGCGACATGTTGGGGGCAATGATTGAATTATCAGAAGCAGGATTGTTCCTGCTGGTTTCTATTGGAGGATTCTAGCTGGAAGGCTGGTGACGCTGGTCGTCAACGCTGTCAATATATCTCAGCCCTCTGAGAATAAACAAACAGTCAGGGTCTAATGGATTGGTATTCATATTCATCTTGGTATATTCTGCCGGCTGCTTTTATGCTTGATCTCATCCTGGGGGATCCACGCTATTTACCTCACCCGGTTCGCTGGATGGGAAAAGCCATTGAAGTCGCAGAACCCCGTTTCAGAAAAATTCCTGGTAACCTTATCGTCGCCGGTGCCCTGTTCGCTGCCAGTCTCATCTTGTGCACCTGGTTGCTGACCTATATCCTGCTGGTTGCTGTCAACAGCTTTCATCCGGTGCTTAAAAACTGCGTTGAGATCATATTGATCTATTACTGTATATCGGCGGGTTCATTGGAAAAGGCCGCCCTGGAAATTAAGCATTACCTGAAAAATAAAAATATAACCAGGGCCAGAGAAAAAGTTGCCTTGATCGTCGGCCGAGATGTTACCAACTATAAAGAAACGGATATTGCACGGGCAACGGTAGAAACGGTGGCTGAAAATTTAGTCGATGGCGTTATTTCACCCCTGTTCTTCGCGGCCATCGGCGGCGCACCCCTTGCGATGGCTTATAAAATGGTGAATACACTGGATTCGACGGTTGGGTATAAAAATGAAAGATATTTTATATTCGGCAAAGCCGCAGCCAGAATTGATGATGTCCTGAACTATATCCCAACACGACTCGCGGTACCCATTATTTCTTTGGCAACCCACATCCTTTCTGAAAAAGGAGCACGATCCCTGAAAACGGCCGTTGAAGAAGGGGCCAACCATTCCAGTCCGAATGCCGGTTTCTCGGAAGCCGCATTTGCCGGCGCGCTGGCAGTCAGACTCAACGGTCCCAATCTCTACAATGGAAAACTAGTGGACAAACCTTACATCGGCATTCGCTTCGGCAAAACATCGACGGAACATATTAAAAAAGCCTGTGATATCATGATGCTGGCCTCGGTTTTATGGCTGCTGGTGGTATGGGGAGCAAGCGCAGCAATTGGATGAGGTTTCAGGTCAAAAACGGGGTTTCAGGTGTCAGGAATTCAACGATTTAGTAATTAAGGGATTCAGGAATTGAGGTATTATTGCATCGATGAACCCAATCGACCTATTACCAAAAATTCCTAAATTCCTAAATTCGCAATTCCTCAATTGAAGGATTGCTGACACCTGAAACCTTTTGATAGGATCAAAAGCAACAAATGACAACTCAGCAACCACTTGAATATCCTTCCTTAACTAAATCCTACAAAGGCTTGTTTCCCTTCAAAATCTGCACCACCTCGTTTATTTATCCGGATCACTACATCCCCAATGTAAGGAAGCTGGGACCGTATATGGACGAAATCGAACTTTTATTATTTGAAAGCCAGGGAACGGATGTTCTTCCTACCCGCAAGGTCATTGCAGAGCTTTGCCGCCTGGCCGCCGAATTCGATCTGAGTTATAATGTTCACCTTCCGACGGATGTATCCCTAAGCGACCGGAATCCTGTAAGGCAAAAAGATGCCGTGGAAACCATGGTTCGGGTGATTGAACGCGTACAGCCACTTGGTCCTTCCGCTTTAATCCTTCACGTCCCATATGTTGAGGAGTCCTTAAAGGATGATAACGTAAGGAACTGGCAGGATAGAATTTACAAAAACCTTGAACAAATAATAACTGCGGTTGAAAACCAGAAAATTATCGCCATTGAAACTCTGGATTATCCCCTGGAAATGCTGGAAGATATTATTGTCGATCTGGATTTAGCGATCTGTCTGGACTTGGGTCATCTTATGGTATATGACTATGACGTTTTGGAGGTCTTTACTAAATATGCCTTTAAAACTTCTGTCCTTCATTTACACGGTGTTGAAAACGACCGCGATCATACGACATTGGTGCGGCTGTCTGAAAAATTAGCGTCAACTGTGTTGCAGGTATTAAAACGATT
>JAFDDW010000267.1 GCA_019310665.1 Deltaproteobacteria bacterium | reverse complement strand
TTCCGTCGAACAATATGCCCATGGAACCGATGCTGTTGCTAGTGCCGATGCGCGATCGAAAGCAGGCATTGGTCTTGGTCAGTTCTTCGTAAACCAGAATCTCACCCAGAGTCGAAAGCCCCAAACCGCCATACTCCCCTGGAATAGAAAGTCCAAAAAGCCCCAATCCCCGCATTTTCTCGACAATCACTTCCGGGATTTCGCCTGAGGTCTCAACCTGCAATGATATCGGGTTCAACTCTTCTTCTACAAATTGTTTAACCCGATCGCGCATAACGAGATCTTCTTTGGGAATTGAATCTTCCATTGCGGTCTGTACTCCAGCACGGATATGAAGTTAATGGCTATAGGTTATTGGTAATCATAAAGTCTGCACAATTATCGCGGCTAAAAGCCGCTCCCACCTTCTAATCTTCTCAACCTCCAACCTTCTGTTTTCCGACTTCCGCATTCCGAATTCCCACTTCCGACTTCAAAAGGCCCCTTCGGGCATTTCAACTACCTCCCGTCCCTGCCTCAAAGCATTGTCCATCGAAGCCAGTGTGTGCGGCAACGTTACCTCCGTAAAATAGGTGGCCTGCAGGAGTTTGCCGGTAAAAAAATTGTTCTTTTTTCCTTTCTCGATGTTACGGGCGGCAATGACAGCCATATCCAGCAGGCGCCAGGTCATGGTTATTTCGCCGAAGGCCATCAAGGCCGGATAAGTGTTGGATGCCCATTGCAGTGGATCGGATTTCATCTGATCTCTCATCTGCTCCGCAATCCCTGTCAGTTTCTCGAACGCTTTGCCAAGCGCTATAACATTTCGCCCCAACTGCGGGTGATCCCGGTTTTCCAGACAAAATTTATCGATTTCATTGCGGTAGGCCGCAAAGGAACCGCCGTTGTTAATGCGCATTTTTCTGCCCATCAGATCCATGGACTGGATCCCGTTGGTGCCCTCGTAAAGAGACATGATCTTGGCATCCCGCAGATACTGCTCAAGCGGGTACTCCTTACAGAATCCATATCCACCGAGACACTGGATGGCAGTTTCACATACTTTAAATCCCATGTCCGAACAATAAGCCTTGACTATTGGCGTCAAAAAATCAAGCAGATTGGCGTAGTGTTGTTTCTCATCTCCTTCAGGCAATTCCAGGGCGTAATCCTGCCAGAAGGCCCCGGTATAGATCATGGAACGCATGCCATCCACCATGGCTTTCATCCACAGCAGCATGCGGCGGATATCCGGATGATCGATAATCGGTACCTCTCCGGATTTACGGCCGGCGATGTCCCTTCCCTGGATTCGTCCTTTGGCATATTCGAGTGCATTCTGATAAGCGGTGCCGGCCAGGGCCATGCCGCTGACGCCGGTGTTGATGCGAGCCGCATTCATCATCTGAAACATGTGTGCCAGACCCTTATCAGCTTCTCCGCAAAGATAGCCGGTACAGCCATCGTTGTTTCCAAAATTCAGAACACAGGTCGGAGAAGCATGCAGCCCCAGTTTGTCCTCCACTCCTCCACAAAGAACATCATTGGGTCCCTGAATCGACCCGTCAGGATTCATGCGCATCTTCGGCACAACAAAAAGTGAAATTCCTTTCACACCTTCAGGTGCTCCTTCTATACGGGCAAGAACCAGATGGATAATATTTTCCGTCAAATTATGATCGCCCCAGGAGATGAAAATTTTGCTGCCTTTGATTTTATAATGATCTCCTGCCGGATAAGCCGTCGTTTGCAGTGCGGCCAGATTGGAGCCGGCATCCGCTTCGGTCAGACACATGGTGCCGGCCCAGGTTCCGTCAAACATTTTAGGTATAAAGCGCTCCTTTAGCTCTCTATCGCCGAAACTTTCGATCAGATGCGCTGCACCGTGGGTCAGACTCGGGGCCATATTAAATGACTGGCAGGCACCGTACATCAAATCATTGACGACAATTCGCATCATGTGGGGAAATCCCTGCCCGCCGTATACAGGGTCGCGGACAGCCGCCGTCCAACCGTCCTGCCCGTATTGCTTAAATGCTTTTTTAAATTCAGCCGGACAGGTGACGTTTCCATCCTCAAATTTGACGCCAAACTGTTCACCGATTTCCTGCAAAGGATCCACCACGCCCCTGGCAAAACGCAACGCTTCAGTGACCAGCAGGTCTAACGCTTTTTCATTGAGTCCTTTATAGCGCTCCAGGGAACACACAGAACCGTAATTGAGCTGTTCTTTTAAGATAAAAAAAATGTCTTTCTGGTTAACTTTAAAATGCGGCATTGTCACTCCTGCTTAAAAATTTTTCATTTGAACGGCTGAAAACAAAGCATTCCTAGTGAAAAACTCGACCCCCACAGATATTAAACGCCTGCCCGGTAATGCCGCGGGCATCATCGGATGCAAGGTAAACCGCCATGGCCGCGACTTCGGCAGGTTCCAGAACGCGCTGCTGCAAACTCCGGCCGACGACTTTTTCCTCGACCTCCTTGTCGGAAATTCCTGCCATTTTTGAAATTTGGGCCAGGTAACCCTGAGGTCCCCTGAACATATCCGTATCGACGAAAAAGGGACAGATCGCATTCACTGTAATGCCGGGATGGCCTGAGACAGCCACTTCACTTGCAAGTGATTTCGTCAGGCCCAGCACACCGTGCTTGGAAGCGCTGTAAGCCGTATTAAAGGGAACCGGAGACTTGCCTGCCGTAGAAGCCATGTTGATGATACGGCCGACAGCCGATTGCTGCATCATCGCTAAAAAGGCTTTTGAACACAGATAGACTCCGAAAAGATTGACGCGAATGACTTCCAGCCAGGTCTCATCATCATATTCCAGAAATTTTGATCGCCTGGAGATACCGGCATTGTTGACCAGAATATCCAGGTGATTAAACGTTTTCTGAACCTCCTGCTTTAATTTCTTCACGTCCTCCGACGAAGACACATCACAGGCCACAACCAGGGCGTGCCGATCTTTGCTCTTGACTTCCTCGGCAACCTGTTCAAGCTGATCGCGCGATCGAGCTGCCAGCACCACATCTGCGCCTTCCTCGGCGAAAGCAAGTGCAATGCTGCGCCCGATACCTCTTCCGGCACCCGTTATGATAGCAACTTTGTCTTTGAGTTTCATGGTAAACCTCCGGGTTCTATCGGTCCGTTCTGCCCACCCTTTGCCGGTTAGCCGCGGCCGGCAGCGGAGTCGTCAACGTTTTCGACCCGGCAATGACCGTAGCGAAGTTGATTGAGCCTGTCAATATGGTTTTTCCAAATATTCAAACTACTACAAAGAAAATTGCATAATTTTTAATGTATAACTAAAAAAATTAGCTTGACACAAGAAATTCAATATTAATATATACGAATATTCATAGTGAAGGTCTCATTTTTTAACGCAACCATTGAGTGCTTTTCTTATGCCGGCCAATCCTTCCAAAATAAAGTCCAACTCCAAGGTTTTGAAAAATCCTCTCAAAGGCGCCGCTATTTTACGAGCCGCCCAACATATTTTTGCCAAGAAGGGTTTTCAGGCCGCCACCGTTTCAGATATCGCCAAAAAGGCCAAGGTTTCCGACGCGACGATTTATGAGTATTTTTCATCCAAAGAAGAATTGCTTTTTTCGATCCCGGCGGAAACCATCAGGGAATATCACGAAAAAAATCGCGAAATCTTGCCGCATATCCAGGGGGCGGCCAACAAGCTTCGTTTTTTGATCCATCGCCACCTCGGCCTGTACGCCGACAACCCGGATTATGCAACCGTCGTCATGCTGACATTGAAAGGTAGCCGCAATTTTTTAAAAACCGACGCCTACAAAATTGTCCAATCTTCGGCCCGCAACTACATCCAGGTGTTCGAAGAGGGTATCCAAAATGGTGAATTCCGATCCGATATTAAACCCTATCTCGTCCGGGCCTTGATATGGGGCAGCATTGAACATTTGGTTACCCGTAAAAGTTTGCTCGGCAAACCCGCGGACCTGCTGGACCTGGCCGACGACATTTATGACACGATCTTTACCGGCATCCGATCGTCAAAACAAGACACCACCATCCATGTCAATGTCAACTTGAAGCGCACCGACGCCTAACCGGTTCGCCGACAACCTCAAAAATGGAGAGTCTTGAATGAATCTGGCACACTACCTGGAAAGGTCGGCCGCACAGTTTCCCGACAGAATCGCGGTGCGCCATGAGGGTCAAACCCTCACATACCGTGAATTGAATACCCGCTGCAACCGCCTGGCGGCCGGATTGAAACAAAGGGGCCTGTCCACCGCAGACCGCTGTGCTCTGATGATGCCCAACAGCATCCAAACGATTACGGCCTACAATGCGATTGCCAAGCTCGGGGCGGTGGTCATCCCCATCAACTTCCTGTACCGGGCGCATGAACTCAAGCACATTTTCGAGGATTCAAAACCCACAGCGTTTATCGGAGCAGCCCCCTATCTCGACGAAATACGCCCGGTTCTCAAAGCGACTGCCGACACACCTATTCGCCTGGCCCGCCTGATGACGGCAAATTTACGGACCTGCAGGCGGCCGACGCCGACGATAAGGATTTTACGACCTATGCGGCTGATGACGATGAAACCTTGAACATCCTTTATACGTCCGGCACCACCGGGGTGCCCAAAGGTGTGATGTTAACCCACGGCAATCTGGCCAGTGAAGCGCGAATCCTGGCCGAGATGCGCGAAAAACTGGACCCGCAGACCGTCGTGATCGGGGTGTTGCCGCTGTACCATATTTACGGCATCACCAGCGTACTCAATGTTTCCATGTATCTGGGACTCACCATCGAACTTTTTACCCAATTCGATCCGGAAAAAGTAATCGCAGTCGCCGAGCAGGAAAAGCAAACCATTCTGTTCGCCGTTCCCACCATGTACAATCGCTTGATCCAATCCGCCGGCGAAAAACCTCCTCAAAACCCGTCGCTAAAATTTTGCGTGTCCGGCGGTGCATCCTTGCCGGTCGAGTTTCTGCACCGCTTTGAATCTCTGTTTCGCACCAAAATTTATGAAGGCTACGGATTGACCGAAGCCCCGGTTTGTGTCGAAAACCCGTATGGCGGGTTGACCAAAGCGGGATCCATTGGACTTCCTATTCCCGAATTCAGCGCCAAAATCGTTGATTCGGCCGGCAAGGAGGTCACCCCGGGCGAATCCGGCGAACTGCTCATAAAGGGTCCCGGTGTGATGAAAGGCTACCTCAATCGACCTGCTGAAACGGAAGAAACCCTGAAGGACAACTGGCTTTACACCGGCGATATCGCCCGCACGGATGAAGACGGGTATATTTACATCGTCGACCGTATAAAGGATCTCGTTATCCGGGGCGGGTACAATGTCTATCCCCGGGAAATCGAAGAAATCATATATCAAATTCCTGAAATTCTGGAAGTGGCGGTTATCGGTGTCCCCCATGATGATTTTGGCGAGGAAGTCGCGGCCATTGTCGTCTTGAAAGACGGTGCCGACATGGATCCAAAAGTCATTCAAGATTATGTCAAAAAACGGGTGGCCCCCTACAAATACCCACGCATTATCCGGATCAACCGAGATCCGCTGCCCAAAAGCGGCACCGGTAAAATATTGAAAAAAGAAATCAGGAAAAAATTTGGTGATTGTCAGTAGACTGGATAGTAACACTATTAAGGCGGGCTGCGATTTTTGAGCTGGTTCAATTATCGCTAAATTTTTAGCAGGCAAAAAAATGAATGAAATTGATAGATCATTATATTTTGACGACTTTTTAGTCGGACAGAAATTCGTCACCAAGGCGCGCACCATCACCGAAACCGACATTGTCAATTTCGCGGGCTTGTCCTGGGACCATAATCAGCTGCACACGGATGCCATATATGCGGCGTCGACCCCGTTCGGCAGGCGAATTGCTCACGGTCTTTTAGGCGTCATTGTCCATGCCGGATTGTCCTATGAGCTGACGGAAAAGAGCATTCTGGCCCTGCTGGAAATGACCTGGCAATTCAAGGCGCCGATTTATATTGGAGATACCATCCATGTCGAGCAGCGGGTCAAAGACATGCAGGCGGGCTCGAACGGTGACCGCGGGGTCCTGACGTTTGAGAAAAAGCTGATCAATCAAAAAAATGAAGTTGTCCAGACCGGAACAACCACCATTCTGTTGGCCAGGCGGGACAAGACGACAGAGGATTGAAGTCGGAAGTGGGAATAGAATGAAGTTGGAAGTCGGAATGCGGAATGCGGAAAAAAAGACATGCCGCATTAGGCATAGTGGGTAGGACAGATTACAGAGGGTGGGAGCGGCTTGCAGCCGCGATATCTGAATTTGGAAGTCGGGATAGAATAACAATCTAAACGATTTCAACGATCCTAACCTTTTAAACGATCAAAACGATCTCAACGATACTAACGATTAAAACGATCTTAACAACATAGGGGGCGAATTAAATGGAAATCAAAAAGATTTTTGTCGCCGGTGCCGGCCTGATGGGCGGCGGAATCGCGCAGGTCTGTGCACAGGCCTCCTATGATGTCATCATGCGTGACATCACCGATGACATCCTGAACAAAAGTCTCAAAACCATTAACTGGTCGGTGGGCAAATTCGTGGAAAAAGGCAAGGTGGCCGGTACGGTGGATGAAATTATGGGCCGTTTGCATGTCACCACGGACCTTGGGGCGGCCGCCGAAGCGGATTTTGTGTTCGAAGCGATTATCGAAAATCTCGAGGCCAAGCGGGCACTGTTTGCCGAGCTTGACAAATTATGTCCGCCCCACACCATTTTCGGGTCCAACACATCGGCGATTCCGGTAACCGAAATTGCCGAAGCCACCCAAAGGGTCCCGCAGGTGTGCGGCACTCATTTTTTCAGCCCCGTTCCCATGATGAGGGCGGTGGAAATCGTCAAAGGTCTGGGGACCTCGCAGGAAACGGTGGAGATCGCCGACAAACTGTGCCAATCAATCGGCAAAGAAACCATCCGCGTTAATCTCGACGTGGCCGGAATTGTATTAAACCGCCTCAATTTCCCCAGCACCATCGAAGCCATCAAACTGGTCGAAGCGGGGGTGACCACCGTTGAAGATATCGACAAAGGGATGCGCCTTGGTTTCGGACGACCCATGGGACCATTTGAAACTGCAGACATGGCGGGACTAGATATCGGGTACAATGCCATGCTGGCGGTTTATCGTGAGACGCGGGACCCAAAATTTCATCCCCCGATGCTGCTGCAAAGAAAAGTGAAGCTCGGCCAACTCGGCCGCAAAACCGGGATCGGCTGGTACCGCTATGATGAAAACGGCCAAAAAATAGGACCGGCAGATTGAAATGATCTCTTTTTAAAATTTGAAACGCTGGTACTCTCAATTTAGCACCTATTTATTGAAATCACATCATGTTTGCACATGATTTATGCCATAAATATTCAATTCCGGCTCGTCCGGGTTGGATTTAACTCATCGGCCCACTTAACCTTAAAAAAGGAGGATTGCTATGAAACGAAAAGCAAAGTGTATCGTGGTTGGGATGACTTTACTGGCCTTTCTAGTTGGTTTCGGAATGGTTACGGCAGAAAATTCATATGCGGCGGACAAGGTGATCAAGTGGCGCGTCCAGTCCCACTGGCCGGCTGCCAGCAGCTCTTACAAAGCCAGCCTGTTAGTTCTCGCCGACAGGATAAAGGAACGCACCAACGGCAGATTGATCCTGGAACCATTTGCGGCCGGATCGTTGGTCCCGGCCAAAGAGATATTCAACGCCGTCAAACGGGGAATGATCCAGATGGGAACCATTTCTCCGGCCTATGTACGCGATCAAATCGAAGTGGCCGGCATTGCGGCCGGACTTCCGTATGCCTTCAAAAATGTCTGGGAAGCCGCCTATTACCACAAATGGCTGGGCTTTGAAAAAATTATCCAGGCCGAAGCGGCCGAACACGGCGTATTCTACTCCACGGATAAAGTCTATCCAACCGAACTGGTGTTGAAGAAACCTGTCAGGACCTTTGAGGACTTTCAGGGTCTAAAACTTCGCTCTTCGGGTGTCCTCCAGCTATTTTTGACCTCCACCGGGGCTGCCGCCTCTTATCTTCCGGGACCGGAGGTCTATCCTTCCCTGGCATCCGGGGTGGTCGACGGTGCGCACTGGGGTGCCGCGCAGGGGGCTTACAGCATGAAATTGTATGATGTCTGCAAATACCATTTATTGCCAGGCCTCAACATTGCAGGCACCGATGCCTGGGTCGTGAACCAAAAAGCCATCGACAAGCTGCCCGAAGATATTCAGGCGATATTTTATAACGCCCTGGAAGAACAATTCTGGAAGCGAACCAATCAATACATCTATCTGGAAGCCATTGTCCTGGCCAAGGCCGTCAAGGAAAAAGGCGTGGAGGTGATCACACTCCCGGCGGAAGATCAAAAAAAGATGACGGAAATCGCCATGAAGATGTGGGACAAAGAAGGCGAAAAAGGCCCCGACGCAGCCAAAGCCCTGAAAATCCTGAAAGACTTTTTGAAGTCCCTGGGTCACCTGTAGGCCCGCGTTGCGGGATGTGCGTTGCGGGATGCGCGTTGCGGGATGCGCGTTGCGGGATGCGCGTTGCGGGTTGCGCGTTGCGGGATGCGCGTTGCGGGTTGCGAGGTGCGGGTTACGGGGTGCGGGTTACGGGGTGCGGGTTACGGGGTGCGGGTTA
>JAFDDW010000266.1 GCA_019310665.1 Deltaproteobacteria bacterium | reverse complement strand
GTGATGGTATAGCGATGATCCGTGTCCGGATGGATCAAGCCGGCCAGTGCGGTATCGATTTCGATTCGTACCGTACCGTCTTCACCGATTTTCACTTCACCGTCGGCCACGATTTCCGGTTGAATACTCGAATGATGGGGCCACCAGCTCCAGACCGGACTTTTACAACCCCACCGGACCCATCCGGGATACCAGGAATAGTCATATCCGTACCACCAGTAGCCCGGTCCATAAAACCAATCCCAGTAAAAAGTAGGATACCACCGGTCATCCTCTCTGACCCGGTAAACTTTGTATTTTACAGTGGCCTGGGTTACCGGTGAGCCGAAGTAGTAGTTGGCTTTGATGACCGCCGGGATTTTTTCACCCAGTTTCACCGGCGCTGTGGGTGCCTCCACTTTTACTTCGAACTCGGGCTTTTTATATTCTTCAACACGAAAAGTGTTTCCGCCATAGACGATTCCGGACCCGTGGGAAATGCGATAAACACCCAGAGGCGCATCCGGCGGGATCTCAAACTCACCCTCGAGTCCGCCATAGGCATCGGCCTGGATATTGCGCGTATAGATTTGCTCATTTTTAGGATTGTAGACCATTACGGTAAAATGATGACCGGCATAAGCGGATGTATCGGTTTTATCGTATTTGGCATGCCGTACCCACAGCTTGAACCGGACTTTTTGTTTGGGCCGGTAAACAGGCCGATCGGTCATGACAAAGGTTTTGGTCTGGTTGTATTCACGGTCGTAATAGTTCGGGTACCAGATACCTGAAAATCCCAGATATGCCAGGCGGTCATTGGTACTGACCGATGACAGCCAGTGATAATTATTTTCCATTTCCGCCGGCCCCATTATGATCTGACCGTCCCGGTCTGTTTGGCGGGTAAAATTCTTATGAAGGATTCGATAGCGTTTGGTATTTTTGATTCTTTCGGTGCGGTAACCGAAAAAATCAACGGTTGTGTTGCCCAGCGGTTGGCCGTTGACGGCGTCGGCCAGGTAATACAATACCTGTTGGTTGAGGGGCTTTTTTATGATCGTCGTATTGCTCACCCATATTATAATGCGTGCCGGGTTGCCGTCTTGCATCCTGGCCACCAGCAGGTAAGCACCGGCCCGGGAAAGCGATTCGGGGACCTTGACGGTGACACGCCGATCCCAGTGTCTTCTATCAGGGGTCAGCTCCAGATCCCAATCGGCCGTTTTTTTACCGATGTATCGGGTCTGGTTTTCATGGACCAGGCGCCATCCGATGTTGTTGATCTCCACCTTGCGACGGTCCAGGCGCCGCGGATGGGATCGGATATAAGCCTTAACGTCTTTTAGCAGGGTCGCCATCCGGATACGGTAGGCTTTGAAGTTCACCCGTGAGCCGTTGCGGAAGCGATATTCAACCGTCGGAAGGCGTCCGGAAGGCTGGTTTCCGACGGGCTCAAAAACTCCCCAGTTATCCAGGATTTGATCAATTTGCTGCCGGGCATGGGATGAGTTGTATTTTTTGTAGTGTTCCCAGAAATCGACAGCTTGATCATACAATCTGCGGTTTTCATAAATCCGGGCCAGGTTTAGGGCGGCATCATCCGCGTAACCCATATTCGGGCTTTGAAGGATCTGGTTAAAAAGACTGATATAATTAAATTCATCCGGAAGGCTGAAACGTTTCACGCCGACTGCTAACCGGGCGAGGGTTTCATTATCAGCCAGCGTGTGAACTTCATAGGGACGCAGTTCATCCTTTAGCGCATCCTTATCCGGTGCTGAGGCGCTGCGGGCAAAAAAATGTCCGTAGGATGACAGGGTTTGAACTCCGAATTGACTGTGAAGAAAAGTTGCCAGGGTATATTTGACATGGGTTGCCAGATCAGGTTTTTTTTTTGTATCATTGGCCAGCAACCATCGCCAGCGTTCACCATCTGATCCGGCTGATTGAAAGGTGTCCGGAACTTCGTAAAAGACAGGGTTTCCTTTGCCATCCACCGGGGCACCCTGGGTACCGCTGCCATACCCGTAGCCTGGTTCGTAGTCGGGCAGACGGGTCAGGTCGGTTAAATATTGAAGCCGCCAGGACTGACTGGATCCGCTGTATTGAAGAATGATGCCGGCGAAATCCAGATAGAAACTTGCAACTTCGGATTGCGAGGAATCACGGGCAGCCAAAGTTAACGCCCGGTTCATCAATTGCAAAGCCCTGACGCGATCCCGCCCGACGGCGTTGACGTATTTGCCGCCGCCGCGATGTGAACCGCGCTGAAATTCACCGGCCACCATATAGCCCCAGTGGTTGTTCCGGCTGTAGCTGCCGGCGGCGGCCTGCAGCAGGCGCCAGTTATCAATATGGTTTTCAATCACCGCTTCACGAAATTCATCCAGCTCATTTATTCGGTTCAAGCTGCGCAGGCACTGCCAGGCCTGGAGAAGATCACGGCCGACCATTTTCGGATCATTGACCACCTCCAGGCTCAGTTTGCGATATAGCAGATAGGCATCATTCCAGTTGCCGTCTTGATAAGCTTTGCGTGCCTGCTTGCGGATTACCCCGTGATCGGCCTGTCCCCCCCAGGAAGAAGTGACCGCCAATGTGATTATAATAATAAAGCAGATGGTTTTGAAAATTTTCATCGCGCTGCTCCTAACCCGAACATCGTTGAATAGTTGACTGGTTGATTGGTTGACTTTGAGAATTAGTGTCATTTGAACCCGCGAACGGTTCCAGTCTTTTTTCTAGTTTATTAGGATATTTGCTGCACTGTCAACACGCAGACAGCGTTTTTACATAAGTTTTACGCTGGTGCAGATAACCTGACCTCCCTTGACCGGAGCTAAGAATTCATTTTATAACGCTCTGAGTAGGTTTGCCCGGGATCTTAAGTTTTTTCTGGGACACCACAATAGAACGCCAGTGACAAAATAAAGAAAGCTCAGCGGCTTTGCCACTCTGCGAGAGAAATCAAACATTGAGACATTTCTTGACGTCCAACTAAAATCGCGATAAACTCTTGTATTTAGGGACTATAATGATCATTTGAACCTGATAGTAGGTCTATTTGACATTTTTTGAAGCTAATCGCGATTTTATTCGAGAAAGGAATTAATATGAAATCACCCCAAATTAAAACTTCGCTGCCCGGACCCCTGGCAAAAAAAATGATCAAACTGGATAAGTCCTTTGTTTCCCCGTCCTACACGAGAGTTTATCCGCTGGTTGTAGAGAAAGCCAAAGGGCTCTGGGTGCATGACGTGGACGGCAACGTCTTTCTTGATTTTACCGCCGGTATTGCCACCAACTCCACCGGTCACTGTCATCCTAAAGTCGTTAAAGCCATTAAATCCCAGGCCGATCGGCTTCTGCATATGTCCGGCACTGATTTTTATTACACCCCCCAGATTATTCTGGCGGAAAAACTGGCGGCTATGGCCCCCGGTCGGTCGGCCAAAAGGGTATATTTCGGAAATTCCGGTGCCGAGGCGGTGGAAGCCGCCTTTAAGCTGGCGCGCTGGCACACCAAACGCGAACTGAATATTGCGTTTTTTGGTGCCTTTCATGGAAGAACCATGGGAGCCCTTTCTTTGACCGCCAGTAAAACGGTCCAGAAAAAAAACTACAATCCCCTGGTGCCGGGCATTACTCACATTCCCTATGCCTACTGCTACCGATGCCCTTACAACCTGACTTATCCCCAATGCGGTTTACATTGCGTGCACTGGGTTGAAGATACGCTTTTCAGGACCACGGTGCCCCCCGAAGAGGTGGCTGCCATTTTTGTTGAACCGATTCAAGGGGAAGGCGGCTATATCGTCCCACCGCCGGGGTTTCATAAAGAATTGTACAAGATCGCCAAAAAGTACGGTATTCTGTATGTTGCCGATGAAGTGCAGTCCGGTATGGGTCGTACCGGCAAGATGTTTGCAATGGAGCATTTCGGGGTCACAGCGGATATTATGGCCCTGGCCAAAGGCATCGCTTCTGGCATGCCGCTGGGTGCCATGATTGCCAAGACCAAAATTATGAACTGGGAGGCCGGATCCCATGCATCCACCTTCGGCGGTAATCCCCTTTCCTGCCAGGCGGCCATGGCAACCATTGAATTGCTCGAGAATAATTTGATGAAAAACGCTGAGAAACAGGGAACGCGATTATCAAATGGTTTGGTCGAGCTGCAAAAAACTTTTGAATGTATGGGGGATGTGCGCGGCAAAGGATTAATGGTGGCTGTTGAACTGGTAAAGAATCGCGAAACCAAGGAGCCGGCCACCGATATGCGGCCTCGGATCATCAAAAGAGCATTTGAAAAGGGACTGCTGTTATTGGGTTGCGGTGAGAATAGTGTACGGTTTTGTCCGGCTCTAACCGTAAAACCAGGGGAAGTCGATACCTGTCTGTCCATATTTGAAGAAGCGTTGAAGGAAGTGGCGGGATGATTTGAATGCGGAATGCGGAATGCGGAATGCGGAATTCGGAATTCGGAAGTCGGAATTGTGGGTTGCGGGTTAC
>JAFDDW010000265.1 GCA_019310665.1 Deltaproteobacteria bacterium | reverse complement strand
CCGCACTCCTGGGATGTATGGCCGACAGACTCCAGAATAAATTAAAAGCAGCGGTCTTTGGCCCCACCACCGCCTCGGAGCTGGAAGTCAACCTGGGCATTCTTAAAAAGGATGTCCCTACCCTTCTTTTTTACGGTCCTGTTTCTCCTTTGCTCAAGCACAAGGTTGCCAAGGCGGCGGAAGAGAAAAACGTCGCTGTGATGGGCGTTTGTACAGATCCGCTGCTGCCGCCCTATCGTTTTTTTCCGGTGACCACCTACGTTTCTCAGGAGATTCCCTTGATGACCGGTGCCGTTGACCTGATTGTGGTCGGGAGTCAATTCGTCAATCCGTCTCTGGCAGAAGTTGCCAGGGACTGGAAAGTGATCGTGGTGCCGACCGATGGATTAACTCAAAACACGGACCCGGATGTCTTTGCTCAAAAAATCGTGGAGCAGGCCGTGCAGGCTTTTGAAATGCGGCAAAACATCACCCGGGATATCCCCATGGTCAAAGAGTCAGCCGTTATGGGCTATTCGGCCGCCGATGTGGACATCAAAAAGATTGTGAAAGCCCTGGACACCGGCAGGATCAAAGGCATTGCCATTCTGGCCGGAAGCAATAACGTCAAATACACCCAGGATGAAGTGCTCGTTACGGTCGCCAAACAGTTTCTGGCCAATGATATCCTGTGCATCTCCGATGGCGAAGCCAGCGTCAGCCTGGCGAAATACCGCCTGCTGGATCCTGCCCGTCGGGACAAGGACTGCGGAGCCGGTGTCAATGAACTGCTGGCCGCCCTGGGTGAAAATGTGCCGTCGGTCATTGACTGGCGCCTGACGGATTTTCTGCTGGCCCTGGCTGGGACCGGAAATAAAGCCCTTTCAGACTATCCGATTTGTGCCTACTTTCCGGAAGCCAACCGCACCGCCGAGGTAACCAAAGCCATGTGGACCGTGGCCATGGGGGTTCCAACCTATTTCTGGCCCTGTCTGCCGGTAACCGGCAGTGCCAAAACCCAGCAGGCCCTTGAAGATTTTTGCCGGGATAAGTTCGGTGCCGCGCTGCATGTCGTGACCCAAAAAATTGATGCCCGCACCAAAGCCGGGTTATTTTTGGAAACCATTGAAGCGCCGGAGACGATGTCGGGTAAGTCATGGGAATGATCCGATTTTGGATTTTAGATTTCGGATTTCGGATTGGAAAAAGATAGTCTGAGATTCGGCATGAAAAATCTGAGTTGCAAGCAATAAAACAAGATGTTTACTCTGGTTTTAACCCGCAACTCGGAACGCGCAACGCGTAACACGTAACACGCAACCCGTAACACGTAACGCGCAACTCGGAACACGAAACCCGTAACACGCAACCCGTAACCCGTAACACGCAACCCGTAACACGCAACACGCAACCCGTAACACGCAACACGGAAACCTGAAACCTAACGACGGAAAACATCCGTTTTCCGGAGGATTCGATATGACTTTTCAAAGCGGTCGTCATTTTTTACAAATCCCCGGTCCCACCAATGTCCCCGATCGGGTGCTGCGGGCCCTGAGCCGACCCACCATTGATCATCGCGGACCGGAATTTGCCAAGCTTTCACTGGCGGTTTTGGACGGCCTCAAACGCATCTTTCAAACCCCCGGTCACGTCGTTATTTATCCTTCCTCAGGGACCGGCGCCTGAGCGGCACTGGTCAACACGCTTTCACCGGGTGACAGAGTGTTGATGTTTGAAACCGGGCATTTTGCCACCCTTTGGCGCAATATGGCGGTGGCCCTGGGCCTGGAGGTAGATTTCGTTCCCACCGACTGGCGGCACGGCGTGGACCCTGAAGTCGTCGAGCAAAAACTTGTCGAAGACAAGGGCCACCGGATCAAGTCTGTTATGGCTGTGCACAACGAAACCTCCACCGGGGTGACCAGTAAAATTCCGCCGGTTCGCGCGGCGATGGACCGTGCCGGTCATCCGGCCTTGTTGATGGTGGATACAATTTCATCCCTGGCTTCGATTGATTATCGGCATCAAGAGTGGGGAGTCGACGTAACCGTCGGCTGCTCCCAAAAAGGCCTGATGCTGCCGCCGGGGCTTGGTTTAAACGCCATCAGCGAAAAAGCGCTGCAGGCATCAAAATCCGCCAAACTGCCCCAATCGTTCTGGGACTGGGAAGCCATGCTGACCGCCAACAAAATCGGTTTCTTTCCCTATACCCCCGCAACCAATTTGCTCTATGGCTTGCAGGAAGCGATTCATATGCTGGAGGAAGAAGGTCTGCCGAACGTTTTTGCCCGCCATGACCGGCATGCCGAAGCCACCCGCCGCGCCGTGCAAGCCTGGGGGCTTGAGGTCCTGTGTGCCGACCCGCAAGAATACAGCAGTTCTTTGACTGCTGTCATGATGCCTGAGGGGTACGATGCAGACGCCTTGCTTGATACGATCCTAAAAAAATTCGACATGTGCCTTGGCATCGGTCTGGGAAAAGTAAAAGGTAAAATTTTCCGTATCGGTCACCTGGGTCACTTTAACGATTTAATGCTGGCCGGGACCCTTAGCGGTATCGAGATGGGGCTCTCCCTCGCCGGTATTCCGTTTTCTAAAGCAGGAACTGCGGCCGCCCTTGAATATCTGGCGGACACGCTTGGCTAAAATTTGAGTCATCCGTTGCCAGGAACAAAGAAGCGCTGCTGTTTTTTTGTAGAACGGTAAAGTTCTGACACGGTCAACATAAAACCATGGGACCCCGGCGGTCCCGACAACCGAAAAAGGAGGAGACCAGATGAAGAAAATGAAACTATTTATCGCCGTCATATCCTTAACCTTATTTCTAACCGCGGTTTTTGCCATTTCCGGCACAGCCCAGGCAGTTGAACTCAAATTCGGCCATGTGGGAGCCCCCGGCTCCCTGTTCCAGATCAGTGTGGATGAGTTTGCCAAACGCGTCAATGCCCAGATGGGCGGTGAAGCCACGGTGGTCGCTTTTGGTTCGAGCCAGCTCGGCAAAGACCGGGAGCTTTTGAGAAAACTTAAACTCGGTACCGTCGATTTCTGCCTGCCTTCCACGGTTATGTCCTCTGTGGTCGATGTGTTCGGACTTTTCGAAATGCCCTATCTGGTAAAAAATCGCTTTCATATGCGCGCCATCCGCGATCAGCTCTTCTGGACCTACCTGGCCCCGGCCGTCGAAAAGAAGGGCTATAAGATCATTGCCGTGTGGGAAAACGGTTTCCGTAGCATCACCAACAATAAAAAACCCATCAATGTACCCGCAGATCTGAAGGGAATTAAACTGCGCACCCCCAAGGGTTCCTGGCGGGTAAAAATGTTTAAAAGCTATGGCGCCAATCCAACCCCCATGGCGCTGTCCGAGGTCTTCGTGGCCCTTCAGACCGGTGTTATCGACGGACAGGAAAATCCCCTGGCCCAGATCTACAGCCAAAAATTCCAGGAAGTCCAGGAATATCTGTCCCTTACCGGTCATGTTTACACCCCCGCCTACGTAACGGTGAGCGCCAAAAAATGGGCCAAACTGCCGGAGGATGTCCGCATGAAAATTGAAGATATCGCCAAAGGCATGCAGGAATTTGTTTACATGAGTGCGGCCAAACTTGACACGGATCTGTTAAAGAAAATGGAATCTGCTGTTAAGATCAACCAAGCAGACAAGAATGCCTTTATTAAGGCCAGCGGCCCCATTTACGATGAATTCGGCAAGACCGTACCCGGCGGCGCTGATCTTGTAAAAGCAGCCCAGCAACTGGGAAATGATTACTAGCTAAACCTTTGTCACCACAACCGGGCGACGGTCCGGTTGTGGTCCTTTACCTGGATTTTGCACGAGCCGGAGGCTTTCATATGCAAGATTCAGATTTTACATTCATCACCAAGTTTAAAGGGGGAGATGTTTTGTACTCACGCATTCGCAAAGGTTTCCAGCGCCTGCTGGAGGCCATCGTTATTCTGTTGATGGTGACCCTCACCACAATCGTCCTGGTGGCTGTGGTCTACCGTAAAATGGGCGCATCCTTGAGCTGGTACGATGAGATCGCATCGGTTCTGCTGGCCTGGCTTACCTATTACGGCGCTGCTCTTGCCGCTGTCCACAGGGAACATATCGGTTTTGCCGGTCTTATCGCGGCCATGAAGCCTGCGATGCGAATCCCCTTTATCATTATCAGCGAGGCCTGTATTCTCGGTTTCTTTGCTTTGCTGGCCTGGGTCGGTGTGGACGTCCTTATCATACTGGAAGGCGACAACCTGGTCAGCCTGCCCTGGGTTCCGACCCGCCTGACACAATCGGTTATCCCCATCGGCGCCGTGTTATTCCTCATTGCCGAAGTCCTGGGGCTGCCGGATTTGATCCGGGAAGCCAGAAAGCCCGACGGGTTCTCCAATCGCGAGATACTACCTGAAGAGGAAACTCAAGCACAAGCTGCCACGGAGGTGCCCCCCAAATGACCCTCTTTTTGATGCTATTCGGTTTGTTCGCCCTGATATTCATTAACGTCCCAATAGCAGTCGCCCTGGCTGTGGTGGCCGTTGTCGCCATGCTCCTGACCCAGGGTGTCGATATTCTGCCTAATGTGGCCCTGGTGATGTTCGATGGTGCCACCAAGTTTCCTCTGCTGGCAATCCCGTTGTTCATTTTTGCCGGTGCCATCATGAACACCACCGGGATATCCCGTCGGCTGATTTCTTTTGCTTCTGCGCTGTTCGGCTTTGTCAAAGGCGGTCTGGCCATGGTTAATGTGGCGGCCTCCATGTTTTTTGCCGAGATGTCCGGTTCCGCGGTGGCCGATGTGGCCGCCCTGGGATCGATTCTGATTCCGGCCATGAAAAAAAGGGGCTATCCACGGGGCTTTGCCGCCGCCGTCACCTCCTCTTCGGCGACCATCGCTATTATTATCCCGCCATCGATACCCATGATCCTGTATGCGGTCATGTCGGACAGTTCCGTTGTCCAGCTTTTTGTGGCCGGTATCATCCCCGGTGTTCTGGGCGGGACCCTCATGATGGGAGTCTGCTACTGGTTTGCCGTACGCTACAATTACCCGGTGGAGGAAGTATTTCAATTAAAACGAGTGTGGTCCACCTTTAGGGCGGCCTCGTGGGCGTTTCTGCTGCCCTTAATTATCCTTGGTGGAATCTTCGGCGGCATCGTTACCGCCACTGAGGGGGCGGGACTGGCGGTGGCCGCATCCCTGTTCATCGGTGGCGTTATTTATCGCGAACTCCACTGGAAGCACCTGCGCAAGGCCATCATCGACGGCGGAATATCCACGGCAGTGGTCATGCTGCTGGTGGCCTCATCCGCCCTGGTTGGCAATTATCTCACCGAGCTTCAGGTTCCGCAGAAATTGGCCCAGGCCATTATGGACTGGACCGATAACCGTTATGTCGTCCTGGCCCTGCTGAACGTGTTTTTCCTGATTGTCGGGTTGTTTCTGCACTCCGCCGCCGCCATCATCCTGGTGGTACCCATCGTGATGCCCCTCGTGTACGCCGTGGGTATCGACCCGGTTCATTTCGGCCTCATTGTCACCCTCAACCTCGGTGTCGGCCAGCAAACACCACCGGTGGCCAGCGTGCTGATCACGGCCTGCTCGGTGGCCAAGGCGGATATCTGGGAAGTCAGCCGGATCAACGTTTTTTTTGTGGCAGTCATTGTGATGGTGCTCCTGCTGATCACCTACGTCCCCGTTATTCCAATGTCACTGGTAAGATTTTTTTACGGCTAATGAATCTATCCCGACTCAACATCTCCGGAGACTGGCATAACGACACCGGTACTCTGGAAAAATTCAGCCGCGATATGAGTGCCTACCGAATTTTGCCGGCATTGGTGGTGGAACCGCAAAACGAGGAAGATATTCTCAACACTGTTCAGTTTACCAGGAATGAGGGGCTTAGCATCGTACCCCGTTCCGGGGGCAGTGACCTGAGCGGGGCCTCCATCGGACCGGGCATTATTCTGAATTTAAAAAAACACCTCAACCGGCTGGTTGTAATCGGCGAAGAGACGATTGTTCAGCCGGGAATGATCCTGGCCAACCTGGTGAATCAGTTGAACGCTCACAATCTGATGCTGCCGGCCATCCCTTCGAGCAGCGCTATTTGCGCTCTGGGCGGCAACATCGGTACGCGGGCAACCGGCCCCAAGACCGCCAAATACGGGACTCTGGATGCTTTCGTT
>JAFDDW010000264.1 GCA_019310665.1 Deltaproteobacteria bacterium | reverse complement strand
CTTTCCGAGGTAGCCAAAAGCGGCCAACTGTCGGCCAACAACCCTTATGCGGTCATTGACATTGTCCACGGGCTGATTGCCAGAATGAACTATAGCTTCGGTAAACTCTTGCAGAGCTGTGTTAGATATTTTGCCCTGGCTGCGACCCTGGCCGCTTTAAGACAGGGTCCTTTAGCAGCTGATACAAGATGGTCCGCACCTTCGGCAGCTTACGGCGCGGCACTACTGGGTATGGGATGGCTGTGCCCGGGATGCGGACAGATTCTGCAGCGACGGCTTAAAATCGGCTGGTACATTCTGGCAGGCTATCTCGGCAGCAAACTGCTCATCGGTTTCTTGCTGGGCCACAACTTTATAGCGGTCCAAACAGCCGATAGCATGGCCTGGCTAACTGTTCTCATCCAGTGGCTTGCCATGTTCGAGGCCCCAGTTTGGATGATGAAAGTCAATTACAAACTGAATTGATAACTGTGTAGGCTTAAAAACCCCATCTAAATTCAGGAGAGATCGATATGTTTCCCATACTCCGCCAGTTCCTCAAGCCCGGAGTGATCCCGTATCCTGATATCGCGTTTCTTCACTTCAATCAGTCCGCTGTCGGCCATCCGGGACAGGATTCGCGACAATGTTTCCGGCGTCGTACCCAGCAGACTTGCAAGCTGCACTTTTGAAATATTCAAAGAAACCAGCTCCGGTTCATTTGCCTGTTCATCGACCAGGTGGATCAGGTAGGCGGCCAGACGCCCGGGAACCTCTTTCAAGGCCAGCCTCTCAACATGGACCGTAAATTCCCGCAGCCGCATGGAAAGACTGGCGAGCATACTCAATGCCAGGGACGGATTCTGGGTGATCAGACCCACAAAGGTGCTTCGGGGCAAAAACAGCAAGTGACTTTTGGCAATGGCCTGGGCGCCGGCCGGAAACGTGCGTCCGGCGTACACACTGACCTGTCCGAAAGATTCACCCGGGCCCACGATGCGCATGATGTGTTCTTTGCCTTCAATGGACATCTTAAAAATTTTAATCATCCCGCCGGCAACCACATAAAAGCCGTCGCCATGGTCCCCTTCTGAAAAAATAAGCTCACCTTTCGTGTAATGCCTATTCACAACGATTTTTTTGATTTCGTTGAGCTGGTTTTCGGAAAGGCCCTGGAAACTGGGAATGGCAGCAAGAATATCCTGCATTTTTTTCATCTTTTTTCCTTTTTTGGGTAATTGTTGGGCCACAAAGGCACTAAGAGCCTAAGGCGCCAAATATTATAACTTGTATCTTTTCTTCGGGCCTTTGCGCCTTGGTGACTGAATCGCCCCTCTTTTTTCAATATTTTTTCTGAATCTTAATCTATATCAAGGAAATCAATATCCAAACAAGGTAAAAAATAAATCAAAATTGAGAAGCGAACCATTTCTCACAAGGAGGTCGCATATGACAAAAGAATGGGAAAATACAAAAGACCAATTTAAGGTTGTTGATGTCAGAAAATTAACCTAAAAAAAGGAGAACTATCATGTTTTGTTTTCAATGTCAGGAAACAGCCAAAAATACCGGCTGCACGGTTAAAGGCGTTTGCGGAAAATCGGAAGATACCGCCAATCTTCAGGACCTGTTGGTCTATGCACTAAGAGGAATCGCCGTTTACGGCGAAAAGTCCAAAGAACTCGGTATTACAAATAAGGAAAACGGGTTGTTTGTGGCCCAGGCCCTTTTTGCCACCATCACCAATGCCAACTTTGACAATGACCGCATTATGGCACTGATCAAAGAGGCCTTAAACCGCAAGGAAACCTTAAAAGAAAAATTCCTGGCAGCCTATAAAGAAAAAAACGGCCGGGATTTTGACGAACAATTACACCATTCCGCGGCCTGGTTTCCCGAGGATGTGGCCGAATTTGATGAAAAAGCCAAATCCGTCGGCATTCTGGCCACCGAAAATGAAGATGTGCGTTCCTTAAGAGAACTGTTAATCATCGGGCTAAAGGGAATCGCCGCCTATGCGGACCATGCCGCTGTTCTGGGATTTGAAAAAGATGAAATCTACGACTTTCTGATGGAAGCTCTGGCGTCCACCACCAAAGACCTTTCCGTGGATGAGATGATCGCCCTGGTGATGAAAGCCGGTGAAGTTGCGGTAACCACCATGGCCACCCTGGATGAGGCCAATACCTCCACCTACGGTCACCCTGAAATCACCGAAGTAAACCTAGGTGTGGGTGACAAACCGGGAATTTTGATCAGCGGCCACGATTTGAAGGACATGCAAGAGCTGCTCAAACAGACCGAAGGTACCGGCGTGGATGTGTATACCCACGGCGAAATGCTGCCGTCAAATTCCTATCCGGCCTTTAAAAAATATGATCATTTGGTGGGCAACTACGGGGGCTCCTGGTGGCACCAGAACAAAGAATTCGAATCTTTTAACGGCCCGATTCTGATGACCACCAACTGTATTGTTCCCATGAAAAAGAACAATACCTACCAAGACCGGATCTTCACAACCGGAATGACGGGTTTCCCGGGGGTGAAACACATTGCGGATCGGCCCCAGGGTGGCTCCAAGGATTTTTCAGAAATTATCGAACTGGCCAAAAAATGCAGCCCGCCTGAAGAAATTGAAACCGGAAAGATTGTTGCCGGCTTTGCCCACAACCAGGTGCTGGCCCTGGCCGACAAAATCGTGGATGCCGTAAAGTCCGGTGCCATCAAACGTTTTGTGGTCATGGCCGGTTGTGACGGGCGTCAAAAATCGAGAAACTATTTTACCGAGGTGGCCGAAGCGCTTCCCAAAGATGCCGTTATCTTAACGGCCGGGTGCGCCAAGTATCGCTACAACAAGCTGGATCTGGGCGATATCGGCGGGATTCCGCGCATTCTGGATGCCGGCCAGTGCAACGATTCTTACTCGCTGGCGGTCATTGCCCTGAAGTTAAAAGAAGTATTTGAACTGGACGATATCAACGATCTGCCGATTTCCTTTGACATCGGGTGGTATGAACAAAAGGCCGTGACGGTCCTGCTGGCCCTGCTGCACCTGGGGGTTAAAGGTATCCGCCTGGGGCCCACCCTGCCGGCATTTCTGTCACCGACCGTGGTCAAGGTACTGGTCGAAAATTTTGATATCAAACCCATCGGCGAGGTGCAGGCCGACGTAGAGGCCATGATGGCCGCAGCCTAATTTCAGTCCGACCCCTCTGACTGAAAAAAGGCCGTGTTTAAAATAGATCGCCTTCAGCCCGTCTAAAAGGGACGGGCTGAAGGCATCCGTTGGCGGAATGAAACATCAAGTCTCAAAATGTAGAAGACCTTCAGATAGAACTCAGTCTGTGACACAACCGTGTATAGCGTTGCCGGGTTTTGTTGTTGTTGACCCCGATGGTCATGGCTTTGCGGCTTCCGACGATCACCACCAGTTCTTTACCACGTGTGACGGCTGTGTAAATCAGATTGCGCTGCAGCAGGATATAGTGTTGGGTGACGATGGGGATAATCACCGCCGGATATTCCGAGCCCTGGGATTTGTGCACGGATACCGCATAGGCCGGCACGATTTCATCCAGATCACTGAAGTCATAAACCACCGCCCGCCCGTCAATGCTGATCAGGACTTCCCTGCTTTCCCAGGCAATGGCAGTAATCCGCCCGATATCACCATTGAATACGTCCTTGTCGTAGTTATTTCTGATTTGCATGACTTTATCGTTGACCCGGTAGGTGCGGTCCCCGCGGGTGATGCCGCCTTCACCCGGATTGAGCACCGCCTGCAATTGATGATTCAGGTTGCCGGCTCCGACGACCCCCCGGTGCATGGGCGTTAATACCTGGATCTCGTCGACCGGGTCAAAACCAAAGCGCTGGGGAATGCGATTTTTGCTCAGCTCCAGAATAATTTCCAGCACCTTTTCAGGATCTTCCTGTTCGATAAAATAAAAATCGTTTTGGGGATCCGTTGCCTGGTTGGCACTGACTGACGGGACCCGGCCCTGATTGATTTTATGGGCATTAACGACAATTTGACTGGTTTTCGCCTGGCGGAAAATTTTATCCAGCGTCACCACCGGAACGACCGTCGAGGCGATAATATCATTGAGGACATTTCCGGCCCCCACTGAAGGCAGCTGATTGACATCTCCGACCAGAATAAAAGTAGCCATCGGCGGAACCGCTTTTAACAGGTGATACATCAGCGTGGTATCGATCATCGAAGCCTCATCGATAATCAGCACATCGCATTCGAGAGGTTTGTCTTGGTGGCGCTGAAATCCGCCTTTCTGCAAGCTGTATTCCAGCAGTCGGTGAATGGTTTTGGCTTCAAAACCCGTGGCTTCGCTCATCCGTTTGGCGGCCCGGCCGGTAGGTGCGGCCAGCAGAATTCCGGATTTGAGCCTGGCATATATTTTTAGGACGGCGTTGATAATTGTGGTTTTACCGGTACCGGGACCGCCGGTGATCACCAGGACTTTATTTTCAATGGCCCAGACCACGGCCTTCATCTGGTTTTCAGCCAGGGTGATAGACAGCCGGCGCTGCACCCAGTCAATGGCCTTGTCTGAGTCAATGTCACGAATTGCCTTGGTTGCATGGACCAGTGTTGTCAATCGGCGGGCAATACCGGTTTCACATAAATGAAAGCGGGTCAGATAGACCGCTTTTATATTTTGCTTGAAGGTATCCGCGGTCTCATTGATATCCTCGATGATGATTGTCTGGTCCAGGGCCAGGTTGCCCAGGGCCCTTAGCACGGGCTCCCGGTTGACGTCTAGAATATCACAGCTCTTTGATACCAGCGGTTCATAAGGAAAATAGACATGACCCTCGTCGCATAATTGGTGCAGGACATAAAGGATGCCGGCTTCAACTCTCAACCGGGAATCTTTTTCAAAGCCCAGTTTTCCGGAAATCTGGTCGGCGGTCAGGAAGCCAATTCCAAAAATGTCGCTGGCCAATCGATAGGGATTTTGTTTCACCACGGAGATGGATTG
>JAFDDW010000263.1 GCA_019310665.1 Deltaproteobacteria bacterium | reverse complement strand
CGTGAAGGATAAATGAATTCGGAATTCGGGATGCGGAATGCGGAATGCGGAATGCGGAAGGGAAAGGCAGCCTCCGGCCCGTAGGGCCTACGCCCCGGAGGGAGGCATAGGGCAGAGGGCAAAGAGCATAGGGTATTAATAAGATAGTTCATTTTAAAGGCATTGAATTATGTATGATGTCATCGTGGTTGGCGGTGGCCCCGGCGGTTCCGTCGCAGCAAAAAGATGTGCTCAGGGCGGATTAAAAACATTGCTTCTGGAGCGAAAAAAGCTGCCACGCGATAAAGTGTGTTCCGGAATGGTGATGGGACCGTGGGCCCAAGACATTATTCAGCAGGAATTCGGGCCCATTCCGCGGGAGGTCTTGGTTGATCCCCATTATCTGTCCGGACACATGATTCACGTACCCGGCGTGCCCCCGCAAGTTATTGCCTGCAAAACACCGCTGGCCTGGAGAAAAAACCTGGATTTCTGGATGATTCAGACAGCGCAGCAAGACGGTGTCGAAATATGGGATGGGGCCAAGGCCATGCAGGTGAATCAAAAGGCTGGCGCCTGCACCGTTACGATGATACAGGGTAAGACGACGCAGGAGCTTGAATCAAAGTTTGTCATCGGGGCTGATGGGAGCGCTTCGGCTGTCAGGAAATCCTTATTTCCCCTGCTCAAAGTTCAATACTCGGTGCCGATGCGGGAATGCTATGACGGCGCACTGGACCTGGAAAAGGACTACTTTCACTGGTTTTTTCCGAAATATCGCCCCCGCCCTCGCTTCGGTCTTAACCACAAAGGGGATTGCTTCCTGATTGAAGGCAGTGGAATAAAAGAGCTCCGGAATGAGATCATTCAAATTTTAGCTGAATATGGTTTTAATCCCAAGAGCAAAGCCATCTGGAAGGACGGCTGTTTAATACCACGGCTCCACGAAGCCCTGATTACGGGCGCTTTCTCCCCGGCTCAAGGAAATATCTTACTTATTGGAGATGCCGCCGGGCTGCTGTTTCCGATAACCTTTGAGGGAATCGGCACGGCCCTTAAGAGCGGGATTTTGGCCGCCGATTCTGTTGCACGGTCGCTCAAAGAGGGAAGGGCGGCCGCCGGAATTTACCTCCGGGAACTAAAACCTATTCTGAAAACAATCAGACGCCTGCACGCCTGGAATAAAAAACTGGAACAGGAAGCCACCAAAGGAGGCGCGGAGTTGTCAAAAGCGTTGAAGGCGGCTTATAGGGAGACACTCAAAGTTGCCTGAATCTTGCATGAAAATTAATGAGGGGTTTAGAATAATATTAAATAACCGCAAGATGTGAGAATTAGAGCCGTAAAGCCAAATACCTAATAAATAAAAAGGAAGAGGGTCGATTTAATCTCATTAATTTTCACCCTGCGGGCGAGCCGGAGGCTTCCATGACCCTACGGGCCGCGCTTACAGCGCCTTTCGTTATTAAGGGCTCGGCATAGTGCACTATGGCCTCGCCCTTAAGTGCCTTGCATATGAAAGCCTCCGACTCGTGCAAAATCCAGGCAGGTAGTTTCCAATTCATAAATGGAGGATATTTGGAAATAAAAACTCAACCCGATTCTGTTTACGACGAGATTTACAGGAAGGCCGAGCCTTACCTGGATACGCGCCGGAACGATGTCCACGTATCCCTGTCCTATGATTTTGCCCGCCGATTACTGGCCCATTACCCAAATGCCGATGAAGAGATTGTCTTGCCGGCCATCGTTTTGCATGATGTGGGATGGAAGATGGTGCCTGAGGAGAAGCAGTTAGGCGCCTTTGGTCCCAAGGTCAAAGATAAAAAGACTCAACGGATGCACGAGACGGAAGGCGTCAAAATTGCGGAGAAAATTCTAACACGCCTCAATTACGATAAAGAAAAAATCCTGGAGATTTTGTCCATCATTGACGGCCACGACACCAGGCCGGAAGCGCTTTCCCTCAACGATCAATTGGTGAAAGATGCCGATAAGTTGTGGCGATTTACTCCGACCGGTGTAGACATCGATCACACCCGATTCGGCATTCCACGCGACAGCTACATGAAATGGCTTGATACGGTGATAGATGATTGGCTCTTTACTCCCCAGGCCAAGGAGATGGCTCATGCCGCGTTGACCGAGGCAAAGTGCACTTTAGAGTCTTAGTAGTGAATTCTTTGCCCTCCAGAGGCGGCTCTACGACATTTTATGAAAAAACTTTTCCCATCACGAAAACACGAAATATAGAAAGCACGAAATTTATCTCGTCTCCTTTTCGTCCTTTCGTGATTAACTTATCCTTTTTTGTTCTCCGCCTTCGGCGGATCCGGGTTAGGTGAAAAGAAAAATTGATTGGTAGTTATGAAAAAACACGCGCAGAAAATTGGCTCTGGAGAAGTTGGACGATTTGATCAAAGAAATACAATGTTTTCCAGACCGAAGGACCCTGAAAGGTCCCATGCTAAAGTACTGGAGATGGGCAAAAAGCACTATGGGGTGCGTAGTTTCAAGGATAATGAAGGCTATACCCTGCTGGACTGGGCCTTCGCCATGGGTTCGTGGTATCTGGAGAGGTGGTGGGGGTTTGGCAACATTGTCGGCAATGAGGGCCTGTATGAATGGTACCCGGACCCGGCAGAAATTGCCGCCCGAGACCGTATACCACCGGGAGAGAAGTGGGTTGTTTCAGACCCGCTGGAGATGACGCGAATTGTAAAAAAGGCGGCACTCTACATGGGGGCATCGGCGGTTGGAATCTGTAAGGTGGATCGACGCTGGATCTACTCGCATCGTTTTGATCCCCGTACGCTCGATCATTCTGCCATAGATGATATCCCCAATACGTTTGAATACGCCATCGTCATGCTGCACGAGATGGATTACACTTTAATGCGGACGGCCCCGGCCTATGGCGAGAATGCCGCTACGGGCCGGGGATATTCAACGATGGCCTACATGGCCTCTTCTGTGGCCCACTTTGTTAGAGATCTGGGCTATGAGGCTATCCCCAGTGGCAATGACACGGCGCTAAGCATTCCCATGGCGGTCGATGCCGGTCTGGGTGAACTCGGACGTCATGGCCTTTTAATAGCCCCCCGATTTGGTCCGCGGGTGCGGATAAGCAAGGTACTCACAAATTTGCCGCTGGTAGCGGATAAGCCCATTGACATCGGCGTGAGAGAGATGTGCGCAGTCTGCGGAAAGTGTGCCAGGGTATGCCCGGGGCAAGCCATCAGTTTTGACAAACCCACCACGGAGGGGCTCACCATATCCAATAACCACGGGCTTTACAAATGGTATATCAATCCTGAAAAATGCTTTCAATTCTGGGTGCGGAATAAGGGAGATTGCGCCAACTGCATCCGGGTCTGTGTGTTCAACAAGCCGGATACCCGGTTTCATAGCTTTATTAGATGGCATGTAAAGAATCTGCCCCGCTTCGACAGTTTTTATCTATGGATGGATGATCTGTTGGGCTACGGCAAAAGGATGAAAATGGAGGAGATCTGGAAATAGAGATGCTTTTAGTTCGATACCGCAGAGCACTTGAACACCTCCGAGTCGTTTTGAAACCGGCAATCGCCTTTGAATTTTGGTCGACCTTGATATTCATGGTTTCTTTTGCGCCGGCATCCGGATGGTTGCTCAACCGGCTTGTAGCCTCCAGCGGTCAATATGCTGTCTCGGATAACGACCTGGTGGCCTTTTTCCTATCATCCCCGGGTATTCTCTTCCTGGTTCTCAGTGTCGGTTTCGTCCTCGCATTCTGGTTTGCAGAGCAGGTGGGTTTGTTGATTATCTGCGTCAATGCAGTCTTCAAAAAGCAAGTTTCCGTCAGCCGTGCTCTATGGGAACAAATTACGCATTTACCGGCGTTGTTTCGTCTGGGGTTGCTCCAGGCTGCGGTCTATTTAGTGGCAAGCATTCCATTTATTTTGGGGATTGGGCTGACATACCTGTTGTTACTTCGGAAATGGGATTTGTATTATTACCTAAACGTAAGACCTTTGAACTGGTGGATTACTGTGGCCATTGCAGGTGCGATTTTAGGCGCCTACCTCGGATTGGCAGCCTGGCTTCATATACGGTGGTTGTTCTCTATACCCGTTCTTGTTTTTGAAGGCGCCACGCCCACCGGGGCATTGAGAATGAGCTGGCGGCAGACACGGGGACGGTTCTGGGAATTCGCCGTTCCACTGGCGATTTGCTGGATTTTTGTATCCATATCTTCTTTGGCCATGACCTGGCTGGTAAGAGCTGCTGGTGCTCAGCTACTCGACTTTACCGGACTTACTCTCAAAGTCGTGATCCCGGTTGTGGTCGGGACGCTGGCACTTATCGCTATCCTCGATGCTATGTGGTTTATCATCGGTAAAATAGTGTATGTCTTGCTAATGGCCGATTTTTATCATGAAATAATGGCTGGAGATAAAAAGCCGAGCGCGCACATACCGGCGGCCGGAATGCTTTCACCCACAGGCTTAAAAAGAATCGGCTGGCTAATCGCAGGTATTGCATTGATTATGGGGGTC
>JAFDDW010000262.1 GCA_019310665.1 Deltaproteobacteria bacterium | reverse complement strand
ATTAAGGAATTAAAACCAAGGATTATCGTTAATTAATTCCTCAATTCACAATTCCTCAATTACCTTCTGCCATGCCACCCAAACCTCGATTTTCGTACTATCTATACAACACCACGGCACCTGTCAGCGACGATAACGCCGTCTGGCGGCAGCCGCTGCCCCTGTTGCGGAATTTTTCAGGAAAAAATGACGCAATTTCCATTAGCCATGGAGAATATTTTCTTGCCGCCCGGAAATTTATTGAAAATAATGATTTCAATATTATTTCTCAAGCACTCAGCCGGCGCCTGCAAAGAAAAGTGCAACCGGCAGACATTCATAAAATACAAATAGGCCTTGAAAAGCACGGGCAGTTTTATCATCCGGCCAGGGTAGAGGCGCTCGTCGGTCATTATAAGATATCATTTGTGCTCAATGTGGCTGTGTCTGAAACCGGCATCCGGATCATCAAAGGGGAATACCGAAATTTAAAAAAGCTGAACGACGAATTTTCACTTTCATTTTTGCCGCAGGTTTACGGTTTCGGTGAGACCACCACGGCCGGCAACCGGAAACTTCCCATGTTCCTCGGTCAATGGTTTGAAGGCTATAACGAATTTCATATTTCCAGAGACCCGTCGGACAACACCGATAAAATCTTCGTCTGGGATGACGCCGGCAGCCGATTTTTTCTTTCAACCGAACAACAGGCAGAGGTTTACCGGCAGGCGGCCAGGATATTGGCTTATTATTATAATGTGGAAACTTTTGAGCAAATCTTCCCCTGGCATCACGCCTCCGGTGATTTTGTTGTCCGGATTGAAAATGCCGTTCCTGAGCTTAAATTGATAAGTGTGCGCCGCTATGATTCCCTTTTCAGGGATTTAAACCCTCAAAAAAATCGCGCTCAGGACACCGAATTGATATTGCAGGCCTTGCTGCTTTTCTTTTTGAGCCTTTCCATCCGCATGCGACTGGATCGCAGGGACGGTGTCGGTGAAATCCTCTGGGCGGACCACCGGGCGGTTGCCAGCACCCTCGAGGGGTTTTTGGAAGGCCTGTCCCTTAAACCGCAAATCCCATTGTTGCCGGATGCCATCGATCGATGTTTCCGATATTATCTTTCTGTCTGTACCAAAGAAGATGTATATGAATTGAGCCAAGCCATGGTAAATGAATTTAATCCGATGTCCCCTGAAACTCCCATCGTAAAGCAGTACCTGGATGAGCATGCTGCGGTGTTGAGCCGGACCCTGGAAACTTTCCTTACCAGCCTTGCGACATGATTTCCTCAATCAGATAGAGTTTCGGTTTTATTTAAAAACACTATATACAGAGTTTCGACAAGATTTTGCCTCAAGATAATGTGGGCCTTGCAATTTCGAATTTTTTAAGCGCGTTAAGTTAATCAAACGCTGCTTTTTTATTGACAAGACTGGAGATTAATTTTATATCTGCCCCTTGATTGAAAAATTGGAACATTTCGCCAGAAAATTGAAAAATAGAAAGAATAATCCAATCATTGAGAGGAGGTGACATCGGCAGTCCCCGTTGAAAGTGAGCTTTCTTAATTGGTTTTAGAGTCTTAAAATTAACGAAAATGGAGGTAAATAAATGGCAAAACATGAAACCCCTTTGCTGGATCAGCTTGAGTCCGGACCCTGGCCGAGTTTTGTGTCCGATCTCAAGCAGGAAGCCGAATTTAGGGCAAAGAACGAAGAGAACATTGAATACCAGATTCCACAAGATGTGGTTGAAGACCTTCTTGGCGTTCTTGAACTTTCTTTCAAGCACGGGCGGACCCACTGGAAACATGGAGGAATCGTGGGTGTGTTCGGCTATGGCGGTGGCGTGATCGGGCGCTATTGTGACCAGCCGGAAAAGTTTCCCGGCGTTGCCCATTTCCATACAATGCGTGTTAGCCAGCCGGCCGGCAAGTTCTATACAACAAAATACCTTAGAGAAATTTGCGACCTCTGGGCCCGGCGCGGCAGCGGTATCACCAATATGCATGGATCCACCGGGGATATTATTTTTCTGGGAACCACCACACCCCAGCTGGAAGAAATCTTTTGGGAACTGACCCATAATCTCAACCAGGACCTGGGGGGGTCCGGCTCTAATCTGCGGACACCTTCCGATTGTATCGGCCAGGCCCGATGCGAATTCGCGTGTTATGATACCCAGGCGATATGCCACGGTCTTACCGTCGAGTACCAGGATGAGTTACATCGTCCGGCTTTCCCTTACAAATTCAAGTTTAAATTCGACGGATGCCCCAATTGCTGTGTGGCTTCCATTGCCCGGGCCGACCTGTCTTTCATCGGTACCTGGCGCGATGAGATACCCATCGACCAGGAGGCGGTCCAGGCCTATATCGGCGGCGAGATCCCACCCAATGCCGGAGCACATTCCGGTCGCGACTGGGGTCCCTTTGATATCCAAAAAGAGGTCATTGATAATTGCCCCACCGACTGCATGTGGATGGAAGACAACAAGCTGATGATCGATAACAAAGAGTGCAACCGCTGTATGCATTGCATCAATGTCATGCCGCGCGCGCTTCGAATCGGCAATGACAGAGGGTGTACCATCCTGGCCGGTGCCAAAGCGCCGATTCTTGACGGTGCGCAGATGGGATCACTAATCGTTCCGTTTATCAAGGTTGAAGAGCCTTATGACGAAATAAAAGAAACAGTTATTGAACCCATTTGGGATTGGTGGATGGAAGAAGGAAAAAACCGTGAGCGACTCGGTGAATTGATGAAACGACAGGGTTTTAAGAAACTGCTCGAAGTAACCGGTTTTAAACCGGATCCGCGAATGGTGAGCGAGCCTCGTACCAACCCGTATATCTTCTGGAATGAAGATGAGGTTGAGGGCGGATTCAAACGTGACATCAACGAATTTAGAAAACATCATCAGAGATAGGGGGAAAAAACCATGGCATTTGTATCTTCAGGTTACAATCTGGACAAACCGATGGAAAACCGAATTACCGACATCGGGCCCAGAAAATACGATGAATTTTACCCTCCGGTAATTGCTAAAAATAAGGGTAAATGGAAATATCATGAAATTTTAGAGCCGGGCGTTTTGGTCCATGTTGCCGAGTCGGGCGACGAAATATTCACGGTCAGGGCCGGTGGCTGCCGGTTGATGAGTGTCACACATATCCGTGAGATCTGTGAAATAGCAGATAAATATTGCGGCGGTCATCTTCGGTTCACGACACGCAACAACATTGAGTTTATGACGGATAGCAAAGATGCGGCAATGGCCTTGAAAAAGGATCTTGAAAGCCGAAAATTTCCGGGCGGCAGTTATAAGTTTCCGGTCGGCGGTACAGGGGCCGGTATTACCAACATCGTCCATACCCAGGGCTGGATTCACTGCCATACACCGGCGACCGATGCCTCCGGCCCGGTCAAGGCCACCATGGATGTGCTCTTTGATGAGTTCAAAGACCACCGGCTGCCGGCCCATCTGCGGGTCTCTCTGGCCTGCTGCCTGAACATGTGTGGTGCGGTTCACTGCTCGGATATCGCCATTTTGGGATATCACCGCAAACCGCCGCTGCTGGACCATGAATATCTGGACAAGATGTGTGAGATTCCACTGGCCATTGCCGCCTGCCCGACTGCGGCCATCAAACCCTCCAAGGTTGAGATCGACGGCCAGAAGGTCAACAGTGTGGCGGTAAAGGAAGAGCGCTGCATGTTCTGCGGCAACTGTTACACCATGTGTCCCTCCATGCCATTGGCCGACACCGAAGGTGACGGTATCGTCATCATGGCCGGCGGGAAAGTTTCCAACCGCATCAGCGAACCGAAATTTTCCAAGGTCGTTGTGGCCTTTATTCCCAACGAAGCACCTCGCTGGCCTCAGACCACCGCCACCATCAAAAAAATGGTGGACGCCTATTCCAAGGACGCCAATAAATACGAGCGTTTGGGTGAATGGGCCGAACGGATCGGGTGGGAGCGGTTTTTTGAAAAATGCGAACTGGAATTCACCCATCACCTGATCGATGATTTCCGCGATCCGGCTTACTTAACATGGCGGCAGACTTCGCAGTTCAAATTCTAAGCGTCCAAACCAGTATGGGGAGCCCCTGCGGGCTCCCCATGCTTTATTGAAAAGAGGTTGAATATGGAGTACGAGGAAGCAAAAACAAGAATCGTCGAGGGTCTCACAAAAAAATCAAAAGTTAAGAGTAAATTTTATTTTAACGACCTGGCCAAAATTCTGGAATTAAAACCCCGGATAGCAAAAAAACTGATCAATAAATTGGTGATTGAAGAAGTTCTCGAGTACTGGTCCAGCGGAAGTACATCGATGTACGGCCTCAAGGGGGCCGGTAAACAGGCATCGGCCGAACACGAAGATTAGTCGTTTTTATGCACAACCGGTCATTTTTTATTCTGATTCATGAACCATAATCAATGCAGCCAATTGGAATGGAATTTCCCCGCATAATCATTGCTGCCCTGCGCGGCGGATCGGGAAAAACCTTATTGTCGATCGGAATCATTGCTG
>JAFDDW010000261.1 GCA_019310665.1 Deltaproteobacteria bacterium | reverse complement strand
TCGACGGCCTTGCTGCTGGAAGATGTGGCCAAAGCTTCTAACAGGCAATCCGACCTGAAGCTGATCCGCGAAGGCATGCCCTCCTATTTGATGTTGATTGACGGCATGGTCGAAGCCCTGCCTGATAACAAACGTTTGCTCATCACCGCCGCTCAAAGCTATGCATCCTATGCATCAGCATTTATCCAGGATGAGGACAAAGCCTATGCCGTCACTTTGTATGCCAAAGCGAAAGAATATGCTTTAAGGGCCCTGGAGCAAAACGGTTTTAATAATCCGCTATCACGACCCTTTGATGATTTTGAGACCGGCCTGCAAAAAATGGGTACCAAGGACGTTCCCTATCTTTTCTGGGCGGCTTCATGCTGGGGTAGTTGGATCAGCCTGAACATGCGATCCATGGAGGCAATGGCTGAACTCCCACGCGTGGAAGCGATGATGAAAAGGGTGTTGGTATTGGACGAAACCTTTTACTATGGGGGTGCGCATATATTTATGGGGGTTTTGGAAGCATCAAAGCCCAGGATTGCCGGAGGAGACTTAAACCGCGCCCGGGATCATTTTCTAAAAGCAATTGAGCTGGGAAATGGCAGGTTTTTAATGGCCAAAGTTTATTATGCCAACTATTATGCCAAAAAAGCCTTTGACAGGAAGCTTTACATTTCGACTCTGGAAAATGTTCTGGAAATCCCGGTCGCTATCGTACCGGAGTTGACATTGCTCAACACAGTCGCCCACACCAAGGCCAAAAAAATGCTGGATGAGGTAGACGAATATTTCTAGGATCTTAGTCCGCCTCAGGCGGATTGTGCATTATGTGGCAAGATCTTAGAAATGCCTAAAATGCCTAAATTGCACTAAAGTGCCTAAAATTGAGGTATTCTATCGATTTTATGAAAAGAAAAAAGCAAGGTAGACTATTATATCCGTTTACTGATTTCTGGTTTCGCATGCTGAAAATACCAGTCGTTTATATTAAAGATGGAGCGCAGCGACGCCACAACCTGTCGAGAGCCTCTTGGTCGAACGATTTTAGGCATTTTAGCTCACTTTAGGCATTTTCCGGTTTAACCGGTTTATCCGGGTTAGGCCCGCAGGAGAATTTAGATGAAAATATGGAATGTATACAGCACTTTTCTTGTATTGCTAATTTTAATAGCCACTGCCGGTAATGCGGCATCGAAAACGAGGGTAATCAAACTGGCCACTCTGGCGCCGGAAGGAAGCGCCTGGACAGAAATTTTCAATAACTTGAATACCGAATTGAAGGAAAAAACGAACAATGGTGTCCGGTTAAAAATCTATCCCGGAGGCGTCCTGGGAGATGAAAAAGATATGATACGCAAAATGTATGTCGGACAGATTCATGGCGCAGTTCTGACCTCCGCCGGTCTGTCAACCATATTCAGCGAAATGGACGTTTTTCAAATTCCCTTTCTTTTTAAATCCTATGACGAAATCGATTACGTATTGGACAAAATGGACCGCTTTTTCAAAAAAGGTTTTGAGGACAAGGGATATATTCTTCCCGCCTGGACGGAAGGCGGATTTATTCGGCTGATGTCTACCAAACCAATAGCCTCCCTGGATGATTTAAGAAAAGCCAAGGTCTGGACCTGGGAGGACGCCCCGATGGCCAAAGCAATTTTCGATGAGGCCGGAATTTCCGCGATTCCGCTATCGCTGCCCGATGTCCAGGTAGGCCTGCAAACCGGACTGGTTGAGGTCGTGTACGCACCGCCGACCGGCGCCATTTCTTTGCAGTGGTTTATCAAAACCAAATTTATGACCGATGTCCCCTTAATGTATCTAATTGGCGGCATCGTTATTAAAAAAAATATAATTAATAAACTGTCGCCGGCCCACCGACAAGTTCTCCTGGAGCTCTGTTCGAAATACATGGACCAATTAAAACTTGTGGTTCGCAAAGAAAATCAGGAGGCCATCAAGGTCATGTCCAAGCATGGCGTCAAACTCATCCGACCGTCAAAGGAGCAGATTAAAGAATTCAAGGAGGTCTCCGCAAGAGCCATGAACCGCCAGATCGGAAAAAGCTTCTCTAAAAAAATTAAAGATGAAGTCATCGGCTATGTCGAGGAGTATCGGAAGTTAAACAATTGAATATTCAATCTTCAATTATTGCGAGTAGGGTAAACTATGAATCTCTGGGATAAGTTGGATGAAAAAATCAGTCGGGTGGAAACGGTCCTGGTTACCATCATGCTGACGCTGATGATCCTGACGGCTTTTTCTCAGATAGTACTGAGAAATTTTTTTGCCACCGGAATCGATTGGGGCGATGCCCTGGTCCGCTATCTGGTGGTCTGGGTAGCATTTATCGGGGCCGCCATTGCCACCAGGGAAGGCAAACACATCACCATCGATCTGCTCTCGCGCTGGCTTACCGGTGGGGGAAGCATTGCCATTCAAGCCTTAGCCTGCTTTTTTTCTGCCGTTATCTGCAGTTTACTGACTCTGGCCGCAATCAAATTCATCTGGTTTGAGGCTCAAATGGGCGGCACCGCTTTTTTTAAGCTTCCGGGATGGGTGCCGGGACTGATAATGCCCGTCACCTTTGGGTTGATGACCTTGAGATTTTTGATGGGTATGATTGAATGTGGAATTCGGATTGCGGAAGGCGGAAAAGGAAGTGGCTGAAAGTCTGATATTCGTATTTTCCGCATTCCGCATTCCAACTTCCGAATTCCAAAGTGCCTGAAACCTTAAGCTTGGCAATACCTGGGCAGACTAAAGTCCCTAACAACCAGTTAAACAAACCTGACCGGAGAAACAAAGTAAACGAATGACCACTCTGTTGATTGTCATCTTTTTTCTTGCGCTCCTGCTGATCGGCGTTCCCATCTTTGTGGTCATTGCCGGCCTGACCATTTATTTACTTTTTTCAAGCCAGATTGACATCTCGGCCATCATTATCGAAATGCATCGCATGGCCACTACCCCGGTGCTGGTAGCCATACCGCTTTTTACCTTTGCGGGGTATTTGCTCTCGGCCAGCGGTGCACCGCAACGACTCATCCGGCTGTCAAATGCCATCCTGGGCTGGATGCCCGGCGGATTGTCCGTGATTGCGCTTGTGACCTGTGCCGTATTTACCGCCCTGACCGGCGCCACCGGCCTGACGATCATCGCCCTGGGAGGCATCCTGTTGCCGGCCATGATGCGTGGACGGTATTCGGAAGTATTTTCCCTGGGGCTGTTGACCACCTCCGGCACCCTGGGATTGCTTTTCCCCCCGAGCCTGCCGCTGATCATTTACGCCATTGTCGCCAAGGTCCGGATCGACCAACTCTTCATCGCCGGGCTCTTGCCGGGCTTGCTGCTCGTTGTGCTGCTTTCAGCGTTTTGTGTCTATAAATCCGTCCGAACGGATGTTCCGAAAACCAAATTTCAATTAAAAGAACTGGTCACGGCCACCCGGGAAATCCTGTGGGAGCTTCCGCTGCCGTTTGTGGTATTGGGGGGAATTTACAGCGGCTACTTTGCCGTCAGTGAGGCCGCCGCCATCACGGCGGTTTATGTATTATTTGCGGAGGTGGTCATCTATCGGGATATTCACATTCGAGAGCTACCTGAAATCATGAAAAAGAGCATGCTTCTGGTCGGCGGGATATTACTCATTCTGGGCGCTGCCATGGGCCTGACCAACTATCTGGTCGATGCGGAAATACCCATGCGGTTGCTGGATTTTGTCAAAGCCAACATCGAAAGCCGGATTATTTTCCTGGTGGTGCTCAACATTTTCCTGCTGGTGGTAGGGTGTACCATGGGCATATTTTCCGCTCTGGTGGTCGTGGTCCCGCTTCTCGCACCAATTGCCAAGGCCTATGGAATTGATCCGATTCATCTGGGAATCATTTTTCTGGCCAATCTTGAAATAGGCGCGTCTATCCCACCGCTGGGAATCAACCTTTTTATTGCCAGTATGCGTTTTGAAAAGCCGATACTGCGGCTTTATCTTGCCTCCCTGCCCTTCATCGCAATCTTGCTGCTGGCCCTGGCTATTATTACCTATGTGCCGTGGCTGAGTCTGGCACTGATAGATTAGAATATTGCTCTTCATAAATCGTGGATGCTATTTGTCGGGAAAGGTAAGAAACGTAAAAAAAAGGGCGGTTCATCGCTGTAAATGAACCACCCTTAATTAGGAGGTAAATGGAGGTTCAGTATGGCATTACCGTTCTCCAATGGGAGGTTTTGTAGAAACTCCCAGGCTACAAATAAAAGACGAATTTATTCGTAACGTACAATACGTTAATACCACAAAATGGTACGTCAAGGGGTCGGAGTAAAAAAAAATTATACCTCTTACCATAATTATTTCCCGAAATAAGGAATTGCGGTATAAGAGGCCTTCATGTCTATTATATTCTGGTGGATCCGACAGGTGGTTTTGATAATAATAGGGGCTTTTTTTTTGTATTACGGCATCCACCTGCTCATATCGTCCTACAGTCTCAAAGACCCTTTTGTATTTATCATGACATTTTTTGCCTCCAATTTTAT
>JAFDDW010000260.1 GCA_019310665.1 Deltaproteobacteria bacterium | reverse complement strand
TCAAGTCAAGCCCCATCGGCTTTGAACATAATCCGATTCGCGGACGTGTGAAACTCGTGCCTAAGGGAGCGTAACACCGAACAGGACCACGATATAAACAAGGCATCGTGAAAAATCCAATAGTTAGGATCCTATGCACCACCCTCAAGTTGTTCGATGTAACGCTCCCTAACGCACTCAAACAGTCACACGCGCACGAATCGGATCACCTCCAAAGCCTATCCTTGTATGCAACTTGGGCTTTGTGCATAACCGCATTCGAATTTAAAGCAAAAGAATTGCTCCTGTTATGACAATATTTATCAAGGCCGCAGGAATCAGCACCTTCCATCCCAGGGCCATTAATTGATCATAACGCAAGCGGGGCAGCGTTGCGCGAATCCAGATCATTACCAGCGAAACCAAAAATATTTTAATAAACAGCCATAATACCGGCGGCAGGAAAGGACCGCGCCAGCCACCCAGGAAAAAAACGGCGGTTAGCGCACCCAATACCTGCATATGCACGTATTCACCTAAAAAGAATAGCCCGAAACGCATGCCGCTGTATTCCGTGTGGTAACCGGCGCCCAGTTCGTTTTCGGCTTCCGGAAGATCAAAGGGAATACGTTTGCTCTCGGCCATGGCACTGATGATAAAAATCACAAATGAGACCGGCTGCACCAGGATAAAGGGATAGCCGGCCTGGGCATTTACAATATCCACCAGGCTGAAAGAGCGTGCCAGCATGACAATCGGCACCAGCGAGAGGCCCAGCGCAAGTTCATAGCTGATCATTTGAGCCGCTCCCCGGATACCGCCCAAAAGACTGTATTTTGAATTGGAAGCCCATCCGCCCAGGGCAACACCGTAAACACCAAGGGAGGACATCGCAAAAACAAACAGCAGCCCGACATTGAGATCGGTAACCACCATAGGTATTTTCCAGCCCCCGATCATGATATCTTCGCCAAACGGTACCACCGCAAACATCAACAAGGCCGTGAAAGCCACCACCGCCGGCGCCAGTTTAAAGATCGTGTGCTCGGCCGCGGCCGGCACGGTATCTTCTTTAACCATCATCTTGACCGTATCGGCAATGGGTTGCAGCAGCCCGAACTTTCCGGCGCGGTTGGGGCCCGGTTGGGGCCGTAGCGAATTTGCAGCCGGGCAATGAACTTTCTTTCCACCAGCACCAGATAAGCAGCCACCAGCAACAGGCCTACCATAATTACCAGCAGTTTGATCAGTAAAAATATGAAGCCGATGATCCAATCCATAGTAATTTGTTGGTTGTTAGTTGTCCGTTGTCGGTTGCGGAAAGGTTAGGGGAATATAACCTAACCCGGATAAACTGGAAATAACAAATCTCAAATCACAAATTACAAATTACAAATAATATCCAATGACCTAAAAACCAAATCTCAAACAAAGGATATGATAAAGATACTAACCCACTTTTCTGATACTATTTTTGCTGATTCTTACCCTGCCGGCCCCCATAACCTGCCAGTCAAGCCGGCGATGCCGAGGCACCAGCAAAATGCCTGACGCCATGTTTTCAGCAACCCTGAGATTAACTTCAAGGCTGCCGTTTTCCGTTTCAATTACGACCCGGTTGCCGTCACTCAGATCCAGACTTTCGGCGTCGCTGGTGTGCATGGTGGCACAGGGCTCCGGCTCCAATTCCCACAGGCAGGAAGAGTAAGCGGAAAGCTCTTCGGTACCGAATGTCCAGTCCACCAGAATCACTTCCAGGTGGTCATCCTGCAGCTTGGTTTTATCAAATGGTGAAGCATAATCGCCCTTAAAGCGCAGATCGGCATTGGCCGCCGATTGAAGACGCACACCGTCATCCGGAATATCTTCCATTGATGGAAGGCTCGCAAATTCGGGCAGGACATCAGCCAGCCAGGCCCGATCATTCGTGTGTTCGATATTCTTATCCGCCAACTGCGCCAGCATTCTCCAGGCCGGCCGGGCCTCTGCCTCGGGTATGCCGGCACCATAAATTCGTGCAGGATGGTCACCACCAGCGCTTTGAACAATCGGCTGCCCCCCTTCATAGGCCTGGGCGGCAATCTGCACGAGTCCTTCCTGGTTGATAAATAGCCCGTCGGCTTCATACAGGGTTGCGGTCGGCAAAAATATATGCGCTTTTTGAACGGCTTCAGAGTTGAGATAGTCCATGACAATCAGTAATTCAAGCTTTTCGAGAGCGCCTTCCAGGCGTTTTCGATCTTCAAACTCCCGCCAGGGATCACATTCAGCCAGAATCAGGGCTTTGATGTCGCCGTTTTCAATCCCTTCAATTATCTGCAAAAAGGACCCTTCCCTATCGGAAATAAGCCCGGAGCCAAAAGCATTGGCACCCGGCAGCAGGTAGAACAGCCCGGCCCTTTTCTGGGCTGCCCGCAAAAGCAGGGCAACATCCGCGGCAAGTCCGGGGATCTGATGCGGTACGATGTCGGTGCCGCAAACAATCACCGGCTGAAGGCTGTTTTGCAGATCATGAGTAACCCCGGAAATCAACTCCCGCCAGGTTTCGTCAACCCAGTCACCGTCAGGCGCAGCATCATAACTTTCTGCCGCCCTTTCTCCGAGAGATGCTGCCGCGGTTCGATCAACAGCGCCTTTCATCAAGTTTGCGGTTAAAACACTCAGTTCATCCAAGGCCGCCGGCAGATGGATAAATTCCAGCGGCAACGAAACGGGCCGGGGGTCCAGCACCACAATTGCCGCCCCCTTTCTTTGGGCCTGTCGCATGGCCAGCACCAGCATGGGCGCCTCATTGATCGGATCCGCCCCCAACACAAGGATGAAGTCCGCCTTTTCAACCTCCCGTAAAGATACGGCCAACTCCGGTTCCAGCCGGGTAACTGCGGTTTGCACCTTTGCAGTTATGCCCTGATTCATAAAAAATACCGGATCTCCCCAGTCATTGACCCGGCAAAGATGCTTGAGCATAAACAGGGTCTCCAGGCTGCTGCGGGATGAGCCGACCGCTGCCACCGCAAGGGATCCCGCATCCTGACGAATTTGGGTCAGCTTTTTATGGACGGCCTGGACAGCTTCGTCGATGGCTACCTGACGGCCGTTAATTAATGCCGACCGCGGTCTGGATTCAAGGCTGGTGTAAAAATGACCGTACCGTCCGCGATCACAGATAAAGTAACCGTTGATGGCTTCGCTGAAACGGGCTTCCTGCCGCCGGGCTTCGCGATAGCGAAAGCTGATTACGGTATGGCACCCCAGGCTGCAGTTGATACACACAGTGGGGCATCGCTGGTAATCCCAGCGCCTTCCGAAAAACCGGGAGGGCTTATCCGTATAAACCCCCGTGGGACATATATCACTGAGATTTCCGCTAAAAGGGCTTTCCAGGATGCCGTCTTTAAAGCGTCCGAAATAGGTGCGATTGGCGCTGCGCATGACACCCAGATCCAGATAGCCGGTGTATTCCTGATAGTACCTGGAGCACCGGTAGCAGTGGATACAGCGATTCATCTCATGTTGTACCAGGGGGCCCAGATACTGATCGGTGTAAGTGCGTTTGTTGCCCGCAAACCTTCTGGTGCCGTGTCCGCCGGAAATCGTCATATCCTGCAGCAGGCAATGACCGCCTTCATCACAAACCGGGCAATCATGGGGATGGTTGAGCATCAGCCATTCAATCACGTGTTTGCGAAAATCAACGGCCTCCTCGTCCGTGGTAGAAACGACCATGCCGTCCTGAGCTTCGATCATACAGCTCATCTGCACCCCTTTAAAGGGTCCCTGCAAGAACTTAACGGCGCAAACACGGCAGGCCCCCACCGACCCCAGGGCCGGATGATAACAAAAGCGCGGGATCATAATTCCCAGTTGCTCCGCAGCCTCAATGACTTTGGTCCCGGACGCAACTTCTATTTCCCGATCATCGATGACTAGTTTGGGCATGGTCGGTCCGTTAACTAATTTCGGATTTCGGATTTCGGATTGAAAAAATGAAAATTCGGCAATCATCAGATTTATAATTCCGCAATCTGCAATCCCAAATCCGCAATCGAATAACTCCATTACTCCAATGACTCGCTATGATAAACTATATTTAAATCTGCTAAACTCTACTTGAATGGGCACTGTTTTTGACTTACATGCTCCCGGATCTCACCTTTAAAATGTTTCAGCAGGCTTTCAACCGGTCCCACTGCACCGGGAGCGAAGGCACAGTAAGCGCTCCACAGATGCTTGCACATGCGTTCAAGCATGGGGATATATTCTTCCTCACCTTCTCCGTTTTCGATCCGTACCAGAAGGTCCCGGATGTAAGGTAATCCTTCGCGGCAGGGCGTACACCAACCGCAAGATTCCCTGGCAAAAAATTGAATTAAATTTAAGGCGGCTCCCACCAGACAGGTTTTATGATCAAACACCATGATAGCCCCGGTACCCAGCCGGTTGCCGATATCGCGCAGGGGTTGAAAATCCATTTCAACATCATAGTGCTCCGGGGGTAAAAAACCGGTGGAGGCCCCGCCGGGCAGACAGGCTTTATATTCCGAACCGGCGATCATACCACCGGCATGTTCTTCAATGATTTCGCTCAACCGAACGCCCATGGGCAGTTCGTAGCATCCGGGCCGGTTCACTTTGCCGCTGACAGCGAAAATTTTTGTGCCGGCTCCGGCTTCGGTGAGCGCCAGGTCTTTGAACCACTGCTCGCCGTTGCGGATGATGTGCGGTAGGCATGCCAGGGTTTCGACATTGGAAAGCACGGTGGGCTGCCCCCAAAGTCCTTTGGTCGTGGGATAGGGCGGCGGCTGCTGGGGATTGGGCCGTTTGCCCATGAGGGCGTTTATCTGGGCCGTAACCTCACCGCAAATATAACGCCCCGCACTGCGATGGACGACAATGTCCAGTGAATAATCGCTGCCCAGAATGTTTTTACCCAGATAATTCGCTTCTTTAGCGACGACAATCTCTCTTTCCAGAATCCCGGCCGCACGCTCATATTCCGGACGAATAAAAATAATCCCGTGCTCGGCCAGCGTCCCAAAACCCGCGATAATCATGCCTTCGATGATCATGTGGGGATCGGCATGGATCAGTACATGATCCTTAAACGTACCCGGTTCCATTTCATCGGCATTGCACACAATATACCGCGGGAAAGGGGCATCCTCGGCCACCGACATAAGCTTCATGCCGGTCGGAAACGCAGCGCCACCCCGACCGAGTAAATTCGCATCCACAATCGTCTGCCGGACATCCATGTAAGCAAAGTTCTTGAGAACATCGGTCAGCGCTTTATAGCCGCCGCTTTGCCGGTATTCATCCAGGGTGGCAACCCGATCCGGATGGCGATTTTGAAAGAGAATCTGTGGATACATAGAAATGCCTAAAATTTATTACGGTTTCCGTCTAATTTTACCCGTCGCATATGTTGCCTGCATGACGCTATATATGCTGTCAATTCGCCATCGAATCATTCCGCATTCCGCATTCCACCTTCCGAATTCAAATCATTCCGATTCCCAATCCCTAAATCCCTGAATTCCTAACCTTAATTTCTCAATTATTTCGTCTATCTTCTCTGCAGTGAGCGGCCCGTATACTTTCTTGTTTATTAATATGGCCGGAGACCGGTCACAGTATCCCACACAACAGACCGGCAGCAGGGTAAACAGACCGTCCGGCGTGGTTTCACCGTCCCGGATGCCCAGCTTGCGGCACAGATAGTCTTTGATGGATTCAAACCCGTTCATCCAGCAAACCACGCTGTCACAGACGTGGATTACATATCTTCCCACCGGCTCACGGTAAATAAAGGTGTAAAACGTGGCCAGCTGTTCCACTTCCAGCGGTGACATGCCCACCAGTTGGGCGGTCTCTTCCACCCCTTCGTCCGTCAAATGGCCATAATGCTCCTGAATGGCAAACATTATATCCACCACCATCTCGCGGGGATGATCGACGACGGCAATCCGCTCTTTAAGTGATTTTTTGAGATCGTCCGGAAGCATGCTTTTCCAATAACGTACAAAAACAACAGTTCATATTTCAGTGCCTAACATATTGTTCAGGCTTCGATGTTAGCGCAAAGAGCATAGCGCATGGCGCATAGCGTAAAGGTCAATAATTCGGAACACTCTGTATAATCTGACGCTTTGCTCTCTGCCCTATGCGCCATGCGTTCCAATCCCCAATCCAAAATCCCAAATCCAACTACCGATCAATATCCGGCATTATGTAGTCCCAGGAACCAATAATAGCAATCAAA